>JAGHTM010000031.1 GCA_018065345.1 Candidatus Enterousia merdequi
AAAAGCAATAGATTAAAAATAACGAATTAAAAAGCAGGAAAAAATTATGGAAGACAAAAAAGAAGTAAACATAGAAACAGTATCTGTAGAAGAAGAAAAAATAGAATTATCCAACGACAAACAAAGCGAAATTATCGAACAATTAAATTCTAAAATCGCAGAATTGAACGATAAATATTTACGTGTCGCTGCTGAACTTGAAAACACACGTCGTCGTGCTTCTTTGGATATTGAATCTGTATCTCGTAATCGTGCTATGTCTGTTGCACAAAAAATATTGCCAGTTATGGATGCTGTCCAAGCCGCATTAAAATTGTCCCCTGATGACGAAGGTATTAAAACAATGGAACACGCGATACAAAATGCTTTTGCGCAAATCGGTATTGTAAAAATAGAATCTGTTGGACAAATCTTGAATCCACAATTTCATAATGCTATTCAAATGGTTGATAAACCAGATGAAAACACACCAACTAATACTATCATAGACGAAATGCAAACAGGTTATATGTTTGGTGATACAGTTCTTAGAACATCTATGGTTGTTGTATCTAAATAAAAACACCGCCCTTAAAAAAGGCGGTTATTTTTATCTTCTTTTCATAACACTTCTTAAAATTATATTATGTAAATCTTTTATACCTTTGTTATATTCTTTATCAGCCATATTCTGATTTTTCTTTGCTATGACTACTATATCGTTTTCTTTATTCAAAGGTATTACATTATTTTCCATATATTGCTTACAAAGTTGTACGGTCTTTATTGCTTTATCCAACATTTTTTTATCGCGAACAAAGGTTGTAATATTTGGTTGTGTTACAGATTTATAAGAAACATAAAAAGTTGGATATTCTTCATCCATATATTCTTCAAAAGCCATATAAACACACACACGTCCAACATTTTGTAAGAAAACCTCTGTTCGTGTCATTTGTTTTTTATATCTTGTTGATACATTCATAACAGAAACATATGCTTTGTCTTTATTTGCAGCGATTAAATCCAAGAAAAAAGATAATTGTATTTTGTTCAAAATATATTCCTTTGTTACGGACAACAAAGTAACACATTTATTCTTTTTGTCAACAAATATATCAATTAAATTCTACGTCCAGAATTGGTCTGGTTTTATTATCGTCCAGAACATTTTTTTGATATTTTACTGTTTCAAAATTGATTTTATTCAAATCTATTTTGCGAATTATTGGATTATACATTGTTGTATAATACAATATGTTATTAGTCATATCTGTAACAGTTGTCCATTGTGTAGCAGATGGAATATCCGGCATTTGCGATTTATCATTAAATTGAACGCCGATTGGTATTTTCATCGCTTCCATAATAGTAAATGCTTGATTTACCGCCATATCTGCATTTGACAATTCTGGTGAAGATATTTGATAAAACGCAGCCCGAACAAACCTTGATGGGGGTGTCATATCGCCTGGCAAGCCTAACAAACCTGTTCCACGGCCAAAAGCAGACAATGTCATATTTCCGAAATTATGTTTAGATATATCTCCTGGAACTAAATTAATATAATTATTCAGATTTTTTATATGCCAAGTATATTCTGGCGCATTAGTCAGAACACCCAAAATATTTTCGTAAACCATTGGTAAACCATTCATATATTCTATAACTATTTGCCGTCCGTTTCTATCAGCAACACGCCAATGAAGATTTTCACCTCTGGAATCGGTTGCAACAACACGCACCCCACTCAAAGCGTCTATGACTTCATCAACTGTTTCAAAACCTCCTAAAATCCATGATACAAATTCTGTATCAGAAATAGTCATATCTTTGTATTTTTTATCATATTTTGGATAAGATCCTGTTTTTGGAAAATAAAACAAACCAGCCGACAAGCCCATTTCATTCAAACCTTCAAGCACATAATCTTCGCCAGACAAACCTACATATCCGTAAAGAGCGGTATATTTCATACCGTCACTTGTTCCATCTGGTAATCGAGATTGTCTTTCAAAACCACGCGGAACGACCATATAATCGCTTGATAAATTCCAGCCAGCCCATTCGATAGTTCGCGCAACAATATTCGCACCATCTTGTGATTTCAATGTAATTCCTGTACAAGAATTCGCCTGGTGATGAATCCCAACAATTGCCAGTATCATCAATAAATTATATATTTTTGTTTTCATAATTTTTATTTTACGTAAATTCAAAATAAAAACCACAGGAACGTATTCTGTATAAAAAAACGCGAATAAATCGCGTTTTATTTTTGTTTCATTTGTTCTTGAATTTTTTGTAATAAAATGCGTCGTTCTTCTCTTTTATCAAGAGTTAAAGTAAATAACTGATTATTTTTTTGTTTTACCTCATTTATAAATTTAAACGCATGATATTGATCAGTTATATCGTCATAACAACAACGCAAAACTGTTTGTTCTCTACCAAGAATAGATGACATATGTTCTTTTACTGGGACACAATTTTTTACAAATATATCTTTGATATATTGAATTTTGCTAGTGTCATTAGGAATATAATAAAAATATGCTTTTCGGCTCAAGCGCGTGCGAACACATTCATGCAACTCAAAACATAATACAGCAATAGTTCCAACATCTTCTTGGTTTATCGTTTTCTGGGAAGATTTAGTATTTTCTGTTTTTGTTTGGGCAACAGCATCCCTGTCTGTTTTCTTACTTTCAAAATAAGATTGTAAAGATTTTAATATATTCATTTTTTTACCTATTTATTTACCAAACGTAAATCATAGACAAAAAAATACATTTTGTCAATAATTTGTATTAAAAATATATATTTATTAAATTCCTAATCTGTGATGTATTTTGAACATCAATATAGATTCATTTCCAAAAACATCTGTATTATTAGGATTTACACGATAAATAAAGCCTATTCCAGCATCTGTAAAATCGCCCAAAGATTGTTTATAAGAACCTGCGAATCTCATCTCACGATGCTGTGCCGACAAATCAATATATTCAATATGTTGATTTGCTAATTCAACAGTATAGTTTCCGTCTTGTTCAACAACATTATAATCTGCATAATCATAACCCATTTTTCCACTAACAACAGACAAAGGCATAGATGCAGTAAAACTAAATTTATCTATATCTAAACCGAACGAATATGAATTTGATTTTATATCTGATAAATGAGATATGATTCCATCTTTAATATCGGCATTCGTATTTGCAAAGATACCACGCAAAGATAAAGTTATTTTATCGGTTGGTTTATACATTGCAACCGCATCAACATATTGCGTGTTTCCACCACTTAAAGATAACAAGCCATCACTTTGCATACCTAAAACAGTATTTGATTCATTCATGTTTCCAAAAGATATATTCATATTAAATTTTTCGTTATTATACCCTGTTGCAACAGATACACCATTTGCGAATCCAAGACGTCCAGGTTCAAATTGAGAAGATATAACAGGATCAGATTCTAAAAGATTTTCATCAGACACTTTTCCAGAAAACGCACGTGTTCCAATAAAAAAATCACCAATTTTATATCTAGCACCCGAAGATACAGTATTTGATACCAATGCCAATAAGCCATTTGCACGACCGTTAAATCTTGATTCTCCATCTGTTAAATAATGTTGATATTGCGCATCTAAATCATAATCTTCATTACTAAATGCGACGCGCAAATTATCTAAACCATTCATATTATCATTATAAGCACGCTGAGACACTGCCATATCAAAAGTCATATTTCCAAATTCGCTATGACGATTACCAGTTGAATCAACATTAAAGTCAGACAAAACATCGCCCATATAAAGTCCATGTTTGTTATCCGAATTCATTGTCAAAGTTGTATTAAACACGCGTGGCAAAGACACAGTCCCATCATTACTTTCAATAATATCATAAAAAGAGGTCTTGATGGCGCTTCTGTCTGTCAAAGAAAATACAGTTGAAGCACGTGAAGAATTATTAGATAACGCCTTGCTCCAATAAGCACTACCAGACGAAGATTCAATTTTATTTTTATCAGAAGAATAAAAATACACATTTGTTCCAGGTCGTGTAGCACGTTCAAGATTTATCATACCATATCCAAAAGCATTCTTAAAACTTTCAAGATATTGAGAGTTAGATGCACTTAAATCTGCAGGCAAAGAATATATTCCTTGGAGATAAGTTATCAATTCGTCATTTGTTTGCCATGCTACCCCTGTATCTGGATTTATTTTCAAATAAGTTCCATCCGCCGTCAAAGCCAAAAGTAAAAATATTTCATTTGGATTCATATAACTAAAGGCACTTTTAACCAGCGCAACAGAACCCGCCATAGATGCGGCTGCTTCTAAATCAGTTGTTCCAGGTGCAGCAAAACACCATGGATTTACGGCGCCATCATTACCTGTTCCAGTTAAACCACAAATACGTGAAGAATATAAAACATCCCCTTCTTTCCATGCCGATACTTCTAACAATCCGCCATCCGCAACATTATAATTTTCTATTGCGGCGCTTTGAGTTCCCTTAGTAGGTTTTACAGCAACCACTGTCATAAATAAATTTTCCATATCTTTATAAATAGCCGGCGCATAATTTTCAAAAGTAGCCATTTGAGAACTTAATTTTAATCCATTAACATCAATAACGTAACGACCAGCCGGATTTACCAAAATTTGACTTTGATATTTTCCAAGATATTCATACGCCTTATTCGCATAAAAAGAAGGCTTTTCAATTTCTGTATCGTCATTTACATTTGTGTTATATCTTTCATCTATCATACTTTGAAAACTTGTTTTTCTTGCAGTATCTGTTTTTGCCAAAGCATCAAGAACTTTGGCATCATTTACTGTTTCATAAGTCAACGCACTTGATTCAGCATGCAAAGATAAATTAGCAACAACATTTGAAATATATTCATTTGCATTTTGTAATCTTAATGCTTCATATATGGCTTCATAGTTTTTATAATCAGATTCTCCTGATATACCAATTCCTGTTTTATACACAGTCAATTGTCCATTTGGCACAAAACCATAATAATCAGCTTCTGCACGTCCACCCGATTCCCAACCTGCAATTATTTTTGCTAGTTTAGTATCACTTTCTGTTGCAGAACCAAATACAGAACCAGAACCCGTTAAATCAAACGAAGTATCTTCCGTTAAATCTTCAGCTGTTGCACCAGATAAATTAAAATATTTATGTGACATTTTTACAGAAGCATTAACAGCATCACGACATTCTTGGGAAAAACTTCCGTCTGCACTTGAACAAAGTGAGATTAATCTGTTTTTATCATCTTCATTAAACCAAAAAATTTCTCCATCAACAGCCGAAGTTCCTTCATCTCTATTTACCCCAGTTTCTGTAATCATTGCTACATTGACAGGTTTTCCACCATCAACACTTTGTGCAAAAGGATATTTACTTAAATCAAAAACTTCTTTTGTTGTATCGTTTCTGACTATAGTTTTTCCAAAATACCCACGAACAAAAGCATCGTAAGCATGCGAAACCAATAAATAATTAAAATTGTTTTTTGTCATGTCCGACAAATATTCAAAATCTTGTTGTTGTTCCCATACCTTGTAATCATCGGAACATTCATCGCCATTACACCCAGGACCAAAAGGTAAATTTTGAGCAAACAACGCAGAAGTACTAGTAGAAGGTTTATCTGGATCACCATTATGATTTGGTCTATCACCACTTGAACCAGAATTATCGTTTTTATTATCGCTGTCAAAAACATCTGTCAGCAAAGCAAGTCCTCCAACAACACCAGCAACCCCAACAGCAGACAAAGTAAGGATATGTGTTGATGACAGCCCACTAAAGAAACCAGAATCTTCACCATTCACAGCCACTTTTGTTTTTTGTTTATATTTTTTAATTTGTTTATCACAATTCGAAGAATCCGCACCATACATCTGTAAAACTTGCACAGTTTTTTTATCATTATTCATAACCGCAGTACAAACCAAAGACAATCCCGTAGAATCAACAAAGTTTATATCTGCACCATTACTGATTAAAAACTGAATAGTTTGTGTATCACCACGACGCGCAGCAGACAATAATCTTGAAGCATTTTGAAAAGAGGAATCACCTGCACCGAAAACAGTACACGGAACAACAAAAGCCGAAAGCCCTAAAAATCTGACAAACTTCATCAAAATTCTCTCTTCTTTTTACAAGTTTATCATAAAACAAGATATTATGTCCAGACTTTTTACTTATTATATGGTTGCATTTTTCCTTTGCTTTAATTTGCGATTTTTGTTATACTGGTTCGCAAGAGAGAATATGAAAGTACGCATATTATTTTTTTTAAGTCCAGTTTTATTGACACCAACATTTGTGTATGGCGCGTGTTCTGTGGCGAATTTGACACGATGCTTGGATTCTGCATGTGCTATAAACATTGGTGCTAATCCTGCGGCCAGATGTCAATATTGTGGTTCTGCATCTGCTGGTGAACCTGAAAAATCTACTGCGATGAAAAGCATTTCTGCTGGTGCATCTGCGAAATACAATATATCTGATAAAGAATTAAAGAAAGCACCGACAGATCCTGGTGAAAGATACGTTTGGGCGACACAAAAGTGTTTAGAAAAATTATCTGAATGTACTCCTGATGATGTCACAGATAATTACGACACTTTGATTGAACAATCATGTAAAGCGGCTGGGATTTCTGCTGAAATGGCCAGTTTGTCTAAGAAAGTAAATACTGCAAAAACACAATCATCTTGTAATGAAGAAATCACAGCATGCGTAATTGACACAAAACGCTGTATGGCAGATTACAGAAATTGCGAATCGGACGAAAGTTTTGATAAATATCTTTCTGAATGTAGTGTTATATCGACTGGATGCGAACCATTTTTATCAGACATACGCACAACATTATCTTCTGAACGCAAGACAACATACGCAAATGCTGAAAAAGTTTTACAAAGCATTATAACTGCATATCAAACTGCACGTGAACAAAAGTTAATATCGGCACAAAGTTCTTGTAAAAATAATAAATCCAAAGAATCTTGTGTCACACGTGTATGTGCAAACAATATGCGTAATAAATGTGAAAAAATCATAGAAAATGGTCAAGATATAAACCAATACGAAAGAACTATTGCAGAAAATTTGTGTAAATTCTATGATATCGCGTGTGACAGGTTAAAATAAAGGTAGAAGCAAGTTGAAAACAAATAAAAGATTTTTTATTACACCTTTATGTTTGACAATATTGTCAATGTTTGCTGTGTGCGACATTGCAAGTGCTGCTGCACGTACTGCAGTGCGTGGAAATGTTGCAAGTGCACGTAAATCTGTTGCTACTGCTGCTTCAACAACACAAGACATAAATACAGAAAAAACCGAATCGGAAACACCACAAGAAGAAGAACCAGAACCAATTATCATAGAAAACAAATCGTCACAATTTGAAGATTCAATTACGGCAATTGTTGAATCATCGAGTGAGGACAATTATTTCGCAGAACAAATTCGCAAACAACGTGCAAGTTTGGCTGCAAGTGAAGCAAAATCTGCATCAGAATCTGCACAAAAAGATGCGTTAAAAAATAATTCCAACGCATGCGATCGTGATTTGCGTAAATGTATGACTGAAAAATGTGGAAACGGCTTTACAAAATGCGCATTAGACGGCGACACAATATTCGGTGACAAATTAAATGCATGTAAAAAAGATACAACATGCAAAGCACACGAATTTGATTTATTCGTCAAAGAAATAAAAGCCGACCGTGATATGAGTGTTCGTTTGGCTTCATACGAAAATGTTATAAATTGTGGAAATCAATATAATGCATGTATCATGAATGAATGTGGCACAACATATAATAAATGTTTGGGCAAACCATACGCAGATGCTGCGGTTGAAAAATGTAAAACGATTGCCAAAGAATGCACCGAATCTGATTCTGGATTGGCATCACGTTTTGATACAGCAATTGGTTTATTACGTGGCGAAGCAGAAAAACAAGTTGCCAAAGATGAAAAACGTTTATATGAATTACGCAATTTAATGAGTAAAACTTGCACAGGTTTGGGTGCAATGTTTGATGAACGTTCATTTGATTGTGTATTTACTGTCAATTTCTTTGCAGGCGACAATCAAGATGTTCCAATGGCATCACGCAAACGTTATGCTGGTGACACATTTGTATGTATGCAAGAATGGTTTGGTGTAAATGTAACAACATTCAAAGAAAATGCATATCGTGAAACACGTGCACAAAC
>JAGHTM010000151.1 GCA_018065345.1 Candidatus Enterousia merdequi
TTGTCGGCGGTAAAAATCTCTGGCGGGATGTAAGGGGCTCGAACCCTCGACCTTCTGCGTGACAGGCAGACGCTCTAAACCAGCTGAGCTAACACCCCAGAGCAAGGCATATGATATAATGAACAAACATAAAAATCAAGCAATTTTTTATCAAATATTATTAAAGCACGTTTTCTTGACATTTATTTTTTTTGTCCTATAATAACACCAGTAAAAAAACAATAAAGGATACAATTATGAGTTTATTTGATATTTTATTAAAGAAAAAACAAAACAAAGATACAAAAACTTCTGCACAACCAGAACACAAAGTATCTGAAGCAAAAAAAGAATACGATTTTATAGAAAAATATGTTTTAGCAAATCCTAAAAAACTTATGTTTAATTATGATTATTTCTGTTTATGCAAAAAATTTCCTGCTGCATACGAAACAAAAAAAACAGATTCAGGTTTTTTACCATCAATTCAATTACCTACCAATCCTGTATTATGTATATTAAACGCATTAAAAGATGCACCTGATGAAGTTGCATCTAACCCAATCAACAGAACTATTTACAAAATACAAATTCAACACGATTCTGTTTTATATATAATTCCTGATTTTCAACACATAAAAAATCCTGTAATTGTTTATGACAATGATAAACAAAACTTACCTTTGGCTTTTTGCGTAACACCAAAGATAAATCAAGCAATAGTTGAAAAATTAAAAACTTTCACTCGATAAAAAAACAACCCGATTTTTATAATCGGGTTTTTAATTCACAATTTGACAATTTATTCTATTGCTTTTATAATAAGCAACATGAAAAAAATATTCTTTTTAATTTGTATGATTTTATTATGCGCAATTGTTTTGGGTGGTTGTGGGGTTAAATCTGAATTAAAACACGACCCTGATTATCCACGCAATTATCCTGTGTATTAAAGTTTATATAATGTGGGTATGGCGACTACGAAGTGCCGCCATCGATACGAAGAAAGAATATCGAATCCAGACCTGAAACCAGGTTGAAGATTCTGTGATAAAGCGGGTATGGCGACTACGAAGTGCCGCCTTCGATACGAAGAAAGAATATCGAATCCAGACCTGAAAAACCAGGTTGAAGATTCTGTGATAATGCGGGTATGGCGACTACGAAGTGCCGCCATCGATACGAAGAAAGAATAACGAATCTAGACCTGAAACCAGGTTGAAGATTCTGTGATAATGCGGGTATGGCGAAACTGGTAGACGCGCTGGATTTAGGTTCCAGTGGGGCAACCCATAAGAGTTCAAGTCTCTTTACCCGCACCAATAAAATTATCGTATTCTGGCCATTGATTTTAACAGCAACTGTTTATAAAAATCAGACATTATTTGTCCCCTATTCTGATTGGTCCAAACAATATTTTTACCGTCTGGTGTTTTTACAGCAACGCCATCTATTTTTTTATCCAAACTTACATAAACTAAAATTGGGCAATTGTTATATTGCTTTAACAATTTACAATCTATTTCCATATTTAATCTGGAATTTAATTTTCCAGACCATTGAAACACAGGCGCTGTCCCCACAAATGATTTCGGTAATTTTTTAGTCATATTACGTCCATCAAAATTAGTATAACCATATTTTTCATAAAAACTAACCGCTTTATCCAAAGCGACAAGTTCTATATTATTAAAAAGCAAACTTGCAGATTTTTCTATACTTGACAATAAATTTCTGCCAATACCCATACCATTATATTCTGGATTAACATACAAATTACGTAAATAAAACCAAGTTCCTGACGATTTATATCCAGTAACAAAACCAATCATTTGTTCATTATGATACGCTGCAAATGCCATATTATATTTACAACAAATCCAATCTCTAACAAAGCCAGAAAAAATGTCTTCTCTGTATTTATCATCAATACGATAGCCATATATCTCAGAACCACATTTTAATTCTAATTTTGTAAAATCATGCCATATCTGAGTACTTTCAGATTGGTTAAAAATTGGAACAATATCAAAATTGATTTTTTGCATATACACCTCACCACACAATAAATATAGTATAAAAAATATTTTTGTCAACAATCGTCTTAAATATTTGCAAAATATCTTTTTTTTGATAAAATTCACAAAAAACTAAGAAAAGAGATAAAATGTCAAAAGGTATAAAAAAAGTTTGGAAACATTTTTTATCTGCTATTTTACACAGCCCTGTTATTGAATGGCCACTTGTTTTACTTGTAGCCGGTATAATTTGGTTTGTATTTTTAACATCAAAACATAAATTTATAAATACTAAATCTTTGAAAAATTATCGTAAAAAGCCTGTGATATTTGCTTTTGTCCATGGTCGCAGTTTAATGTTATCCCCTGTTATAAAATCAGCAAATGTGAAAGCATATTGTATTGCTTCACAACACAAAGACGGACGTATGATGGCTCGCTTGCAAAGATTATTTGGGCTACGCGCAATTTACGGTTCTACTTCAAAAGGTGCGCTTACAGTGTTACGAGAAGGCGTTCGCACTATAAAAGAAACTAATTCTTCTATATGTATATCTGTTGACGGCCCTTCTGGACCTTCTTTGCAGGTAAAAGACGGTGCTTTATTTTTTGCACGTATGACTGGCGCACCTATTGTTCCATGCTGTTTTTCCTGTTCTAAACCTATATACCTAGACAAATGGGATAAATTTATGATTCCAAAACTGTTTGGCACAATTTC
>JAGHTM010000019.1 GCA_018065345.1 Candidatus Enterousia merdequi
ATATGAACTTCACGTAATTGTTTTTCTGTCACTTCTGTTGGAGCGCCCATCATCAAATCTTGACCACGTTGATTTGTTGGGAATGCTACAACTTGACGTAAGTTTGGTTCGTTGCACATCAATTGAACTAATCTGTCCAAACCGAAAGCACATCCACCGTGAGGAGGCGCGCCGTATTGGAATGCTGTGTACATACCACCAAATTTTGCTTTCACAGTTTCTTCATCATACCCAGTAATATCAAAACATTTTACCATGATATCTGGGTTATAATTACGTAAACCACCACTGCAAATTTCGTTTCCATTTAACACCATATCAAATTGAGCAGCCTTGATTGTCAAAGGGTCTTTTGTGTTCAATTCTTCAAGTGTAGCCATTGGGAACGAGAAAGGATTGTGTGTGAATGCAATACCTGTTGGAGATTCTTCATCTGCTTCAAAGAAAGGAAATTCTTCTATCCAGCAGAATTTGAATTCTTTTTCATCAATCAAACCTAAATCTTCACCAAGTTTGATACGTAATTTTCCAGCCGCTTTTGCAGCAGATTCTTCCGTATCACAAACAAAGAAAAGAGATGATTTATCACCAGCAATTTGATGTAATTTTTCAACACGATCTGCATCTAATTTCTTTGCCACAGGACCTTTTGCTTCATCTGCAAAAACGATATATCCAAGCCCACCAAGTCCAAGTTCTTTGACAGCATATTCACCTAATTTATCAAACCAAGAACGTGGTTTATCGCTTGAATTTGGCGCAGGTATAGCACGAACCACAGCACCGTTTTCAATAGCGTTTGCAAATATACCAAAATCAGAACCACGGAAAATATCTGTGACATCAGATATAATTATTGGATTACGCAAATCTGGTTTATCTGTTCCATATTTCAACATAGCATCTGCAAATGCAATATGTGGAATATCTTCGCAAACTTTTGCTTCTGGAACAAAATGACGAATCATATTTGGAATAACTTCATTACCAATTGCTTGAATATCAGGAATATCGACAAAAGACATTTCCATATCTAATTGGTAAAATTCAATCAATCTGTCTGCGCGCAAATCTTCATCACGAAAACAAGGAGCAATTTGAAAATATCTATCAAATCCAGAGATTTGTAATAATTGCTTAAATTGTTGTGGTGCTTGAGGCAACGCATAAAACATACCATGATGAACACGTGAAGGAACCAAGAAATCACGTGCACCTTCTGGACTTGATGCAGTCAAAATTGGAGTCTGAAATTCAGAGAATCCAAGATTCCACATTTGATCACGCAAATATTTCATAACACGGTTACGGAATAAAATATTGTTATGTAAAGATTCACGACGCAAATCAATATAACGATATTTCAAACGTAAATCTTCTGCCACAGAACCATCATCGCCAAACACTTGGAAAGGCAACATTTCTGCATTTGTCAAAACTTCCCATTTTTCAGATTTTATTTCA
Organism: Candidatus Enterousia merdequi; assembly: GCA_018065345.1. Taxonomy (GTDB): domain Bacteria; phylum Pseudomonadota; class Alphaproteobacteria; order Rs-D84; family Rs-D84; genus Enterousia; species Enterousia merdequi. The sequence continues at coordinate 1,465 of JAGHTM010000019.1, forward strand.
ATATGACCAGTTGGAATTTTATCGTTAATTGCCTCGTTATCACGCGCAACTACTTTACCTGTGATTTTAACAACAGATTCTGGACGAATTTTTTCCAAACTTTCGTCGCCACCATCAAACACACATTGTGTAATACCATAATTATCACGCAAATCAACAAACAACAAAGATCCATGATCGCGTTTACGATGAACCCATCCGGACAAAGTGACTGTTTCACCAACGTTTTTTTCAGTCAATTCACCACAAGTATGTGTTCTGTATTTTGATTTTAAAGAAATCATTTTTAACACCCTTTTATTTTGTTTCGGTGTCTTAAATTATAGGATAAGGCACCAATTCAAATCTTAAATTACAGGGGCGCTAAGATTTTTTCGCGCGGTGCCACCCTGCTTTTTTAACTTAGGTGTGTTTTTATAAATACTCCACGGTTGTCAGTCGCATCAACATATTTAGTAAAAACTGGTGCCCTAAACAAGAATCGGACTTGTGACTCGTCCTTACCAAGGACGTGTTTTACCACTAGACTATTAGGGCAACTGCCAGTTATTATACCTATGACCAACCAAAAATCAACATTAAATATTTATATTGTTGCAAAGTGAAAAAAGTCTGTTATAATGCCAATCACTGGCGGCGTAGCTCAGTGGTAGAGCAGAGGAATCATAATCCTTTGGTCAGGGGTCCGAATCCCTTCGCCGCTACCAAAAAATTTTATCGGGTTTATCCCGATTTTTTTTGGCATAGTCGCGATGGATAAGGACCCCTGGTCCGACAAAAAAGCAGTTGAGAACGAACTTTGTGAAGTTCGAAACGTTGCGATTTGGAAAGGGGCCCATTGTGCAAGCAATGGGAATACACAATCCCTTCGCCGCTACCAAAAATTCAATCGGGCTTGTCCCGATTTTTTAATCATATTTCGACACAAAAACAGCCTTATTTTTTTGACTTTAATAAAAAAACATACTAAAATGCACCCATGAGACACAATAATTACCCGAAACAAAACAAATTTTTTCCTATAGATATTGTATATTTATGGGTTGATGGGTCTGATAAAAACTTCCAACAGGTTAAAAACAAATATCTTAGTAAGGACAAATTCACCAGCAAATATGTTGATGATACAAAAGATCAAATTTTTCGTGACAACCAAGAATTAAAATATGCTTTACGTTCAATAGAACAAAATACCCCATGGATAAACCATATTTATATTATTACACCTTTTAACCAAAAACCACTATGGTTGAACACAAAGAATAAAAAGATAACTATTGTTCCACAAGAATCTATTTTACCATCTAATGCATCGCCAACTTTTAATTCTTGCGCCATAGAAATGTGCCTTGCTAACATTCCTGGATTATCTGAACATTTTTTATTAGCAAACGACGATATGTTTTTTAACAAACCAGTAAAACCAGATTATTTCTTTTATAGTGACGGACGTGCAAAATTCAGATGTATTTACCGTAAAAACGGACGCACACCACGTGATAAAAAAAGCATTTATTTATTACAACTTATAAATGCGGCAAACGCAATAGAAAAAGCTTTTGGAAAATCACTACACAACTATAAAGATTCTCATGGCATAGATCCATATATCAAATCATCTATCCAAGAATGTTGTAAAAATAAAATATTATCAAAAGTAATAAAATCAACCATCAATCATAAATTTCGTGAAGCGACGGATGTTCATCGTTCTATATTTAATTTATACGATATAATAAAAAACAGAGCGGATATTATTATTTCTCATTCTAAACACGTTGGTCACAATGTTATTTTAGATTCTATTTATAATTTAATAAATTACAAATCTATTAAAAGTTCAGCATTTTATTGTCATGATGCAATTGAATCAAACGTTTTGAAGTGTAAAGCACCTATAGTTTGTATAAACGACAGTGTTTATAACAACGATATTACACGTGAACACAATAAATTATTTTTTGAAACCAAGTTTCCAAACAAAAGCAAATTTGAAAAACAACAATGATATCAAAACAATTAAACTCTTTAATATTAAAGAACTATGGCGAATACAAATCGCCAAATATTTTTGAATTTAAAACATATAAAAAACCAACTGTATCTTTGATAATTCCTGTATTTAATCATTATGAATTAACTCGTAATTGTTTATGGTCTTTACTTCAACATACTAAAGATGTTTCATATGAAATAATCATTGCAGATGATGTATCATCAGATGATACAAAAAATATATCAAAGCATATAAAAAACATACAACATATTCGCATGAAGAAAAATTCTGGTTTTGGTGCCAATGTTGAAAATGCAATCAAGTATGCTAATGGAAAATACATTGCTTTATTGAATAACGACATGTTGTTTTACGATAATTGGCTTAAACCAATTATTGACAAGTTAGAATCTGATAAAACAATTGGTGCAGCAGGTGGAACATTAATTGGACCAGACGGTCGTATCAATGAATTGGGGGCAATGATATCTGAATCTGCAAATATAATTCGTATCGGACGTGGTTTAAAGTATTCTAAAAAATTATGTGGTTTATCAAATTCAAACTTTGATTACAAAAGCGGATGTTGCTTGGTTTTATCTAAAAAATTATGGGATAAACTTGGTGGATTTGATAAAAATTTACGTCCTGCATATTTTGAAGACACTGATTTATGTTTCAGAATTCACGAGATTGGATTAAAAATATCAAATGTTTTTGAATCTAGAATCATGCATTTTGAAACACAAAGTTATAATTTCAAAGATAAAACAAAAATAAAGCACACAGAATATTTCAACGACAAATGGTTACACGTAATAAAATCAGCAAAACGTGTTGAATATTTTAATCAAGTTGCTAAAAAATATATAAGTTTTGCGAAACACAGCAAGATATTTTATAAATTTATGGATGGCAATATACGTAAATTATATTTGTTTGGTATAAAAATAGCAGATTATAAAAAATCAGGATGCGATTTATTATTATCAACCCCAGACATGACAAAACCAATATTGGTTATCACGCATATTTATTATACAGACCAACTGGATTTATTGGTTAACAGCTTAAAGAACATACATTATAATTATGAATTATATGTAACATCCGATATCAAGAATAAAAAAATAATATCTGAAAAAATATCAAAACAAAAATCAGACTTTCATTTTATTGCTTCTGAGAATATTGGATACGATATATGGCCATTTATCAAAGTAATAAACAATATCGATTTATCGAAATATTCTTGTGTAATAAAATTACACACTAAACGCGATATGCCAAACACTAAATATTTTGAATTTGGTAATGGTTACTTTATGAAGCAAGGTTCAAGATGGCGTGAAAATTTACTAGAATTTATAAAAAACCCAGAAAACCTAGAAAAATGTATAACTGCATTACAAACAAAAAATATTGGAATGTGCACAAGATATAATTTGATACACAACAAACCCAATCATTGTGGTGTTATTTCTGAAGCAAAACGCAATTATCCAGATTATATTTTCGGATTGAAAGATTTCAGTTTTGTTGCTGGCACAATGTTTATTTCTAAACCAGAACCAATATCAATGATAAAAAACATGAATATATCTAAAAACTTATTTCAAAAAAACCAAAAAGACCACGCTGTTCAATTTGCACACGTCATAGAGCGCACTATTGGTGAAGCTGTTTACAAATGTAGCACGCAAATAGCCGATCCTTTTACATCACCAGAACATATCAAACAAATAAATAAAATGTATAAAAAATTAAAAAGAACAAAAAGAATTATAAATTATATGTTTCTGTTTGTTCCTTTTTCAAAATTACGTAGAAAATTAAAAAATTCAACTTTTGAACGTTGGTGTAATCCATTTATACAACAAATAATTTCAACAGATAACTATAAATAAAAGGATAAAAAATGCATTTGTTTAAGCGTCATAGTAAAGATTATAAAATCGTCGCCAAATCAAAATATTTTGATAAGAAATGGTATCTAATAACATATCCAGACGTTGCAAAAACAAAAATGGATCCTGTTAAACACTATTTAGAATATGGTTGGAAAGAAGGAAGAAACCCTTCTGAAAAGTTTAACACCAATGCTTATTTGTCTAGCAATATTGATGTTAAAGATTCAAATATGAATCCTTTATTACATTATGAAAAATATGGAAAAAAAGAAGGCCGTTTTGTTGATACTATAAAAGGATTTGAACAGATAATAATTCCTCAAAAACACAAAAATAAAATTGGCGTAATATATACATGTATTACAGGTGAATACGATAATTTAATTCAACATAAATGTGTAAATAACAATTTTGATTATGTTTGTTTTACAGATAATAAGAAATTATTACAATCAGGTATTGTTAACGGTTGGGTTATAAAAAAATTAAAATATAATAAATCTGATGATATTCGTAATGCAAGGTGGCATAAAATTCATCCAGAAAAACTTTTCTCTCAATATGACTATAGCATTTGGATTGATGGAAATTTAAATATATTAAATGATTCTT
>JAGHTM010000020.1 GCA_018065345.1 Candidatus Enterousia merdequi
GGATTTAATTTTGCAGCCTTGATTGCAGGCATTACACCAGAAACCAACCCAACAACTATTGCAACAGATATAGATACCACAACTGGCCAAATTGAAAACGGAACGTTATAGTGTAATATCAAACGCCCTACCCCTTGGGACAAACCAACACCTAATATCAATCCAAACATAGAACCAATAAACGATATTAAAATAGATTCTGATAAAAATTGTGTGACTATTGTTGTTTCTTGGGCACCAATTGCTTTACGAATACCAATTTCACGTGTGCGTTCTGCAACAGATACTAACATCATATTCATAATACCAATAGAACCAACCAATAATGATACTGCGGCAATAGCAATCAATAACAATGTTAAATAACCTGTAACAGTTTCCATTGTCTCCATAACTTGCTTCATATCTGTTATTTGGAAATCATCAGCAGCACCATCTTTTAATTTATGTCTTACACGAAGTAAATTTGTTATTTGTGATGTTGCAATTTCGTTATCTGCATCTTGATATAATTTTAATGAAACTGTGGATACAGAATTAGGAAAACGAGAACCTGTTATACGCTTTTTCAATGTTGTTATTGGAACAATTATCATATCATCTTGTGACCCCATACCAGAACTACCTTTGGCTTTTGTCACGCCGATAACTGTAAGAGGAATATTACGAACACGAATTATTTCACCGACTGGATTTTTTGGCATACCAAGTTCTTCTGCTGTATCAGGTCCAATAATCGCATAAGTCGAAGCGTTACGCACAGCAGCAAAATCCAAAAATGTTCCGTATTCCATTTCTATATTTTGAACAATAGCATAATCTGGATAAACACCGACCATAGATGTAGCCCAATTTTTATTTCCATATACAACCTGGGCCGCACTGTTTTCAACAGGCGATGCAGCAGCAACATCTGGGATTTCTGAAATATATTTAACATCATCCATTGTCAAAGTCATACGATTACCAGAGCGAACACCAGCACTTTGGGCAGCGCCAGCACGTATCATTATTGTATTTGTTCCAAGTGATGAAAATTGATCTGTGATAGATTGTTGAACAGTTTCACCCACAGCAACCATTACAACCACAGCCATAATACCAATAACTATACCAAGCACTGTCAGAAACGAACGCATTTTATTTCCGCTTATAGACAGCCAAGATTCATGTGCAATGTCATAAAATGTCATTTTTTATGCGCCCTTTTTTCAGATTTTAACAATACAGATTCTGATTTTGGAACAGGACCATCATAAGTTATACGTCCATCGTAAATATGAATTATTCTTTCTGCATAACTTGCAATTTCAAATTCGTGCGTAATCATTACTATTGTGATTCCCAAATCTTTATTTAGTTTTTTGAAAAATTTTAATATTTCATTACCCATTTTTGAATCAAGCGCACCTGTGGGTTCGTCTGCCAAAATCAATTTAGGGTTTCCAGCCAAAGCACGAGCAATAGCAACACGTTGTTTCATACCACCAGACAATTGAGTTGGCAAATATGTTTCAAACTTTTCAAGTCCTACCAATTTCAACATTTCGTGCGCACGTGACAAACGTTCATCCATAGGCAAACCACGATACATCAATGGCAACATAACATTATCCAACACGCTTCTTTTGGATAACAAATTAAAGTTTTGAAAAACAAAGCCAATATATTCATTTCTTATAGTTGCCAATTCATCTGGCGAAAGAGTAGTTATATCTTTGCCATATAATTCATATACCCCAGATGTAGCAGTATCTAATGCACCAACAATATTCATACATGTTGATTTTCCAGAACCAGACGGTCCCATAATCGCAACAAATTCCCCAGGATAAATATCAAAAGTATTATCAAATAAAACCTGTTGACTTCCCCCTATTTCCAACGGGAAACTTTTACAAATTTTTTTCATAGATATAATTGGTACTTTTTTCATTATAACACCTTTAACGAGGACGAGGTCCGCCACCCATCATTCCACCATGATTCATACCAGATGTCTTTTTAGTTTGTGATGTTTGCCCAATATAACCAACAACTATTTTATCACCTTCTTGAAGTTCATCAGATTTAATTTCTGTTTCGGTCGCAGTTGTCAAACCTTTTTCATAAGGCACTAAAATAATATCTTTACCACGTTGCACAGCCAAATGATTAGTTGGATTTATTGCATCACTTGAAACGTCAATAATGCCATCAAAACTGCGAATTAAAAACGCAGAATTTTGTGCTTTCCATGTATCTTGTGCAGAATCTATTACAATAGTAACAAACGCAGTCATTCCAGGCATCAACTTCAAATCTTCGTTATCAACATTTATCACAACAGTATAAACGACAACATTGGAAGTTGTAGTCGGCGACAAACGAACTTGATGAACAAAACCTTCAAACACTTGCGATGCATAAGCATCAACAGTAAATGTAACTTTTTGGCCTTGTTTAATTGCGCCAATATCCGCTTCGGATACAGCAGTTTCAATTTGCATTTTTGTTAAATCTTCAGCAATTTCAAAAAGATCTGGCGTTTGGAAAGATGCCGCAACAGTTTGTCCTTTATCAACCTTGCGAGAAATTACAGTTCCATCAACTGGCGATACAATTGTTGCATATCCAAGATTTGTGACTGCTTTATCATATTGCGATTGTGCACGAATTACAGAAGATTCAGATTGTTCATACGATGTTTGTGATTGTTCCATTTCTGCGCGCGCAATGTAACCATCGTTAAAAAGAGTTTTATTTCTGTCATATTGTTTTTTTGCATAATCACGTTGTGATATTGCAGAATCAAGTGAGGCTTTTGCTTCTTCAACAGATGCTTGTAATACCGAAGGTTCTATTTTTAATAAAATATCACCTTTTTTTACTTGCGTATTATAATCTACGAATAATTCTTCAATTGTTCCAGAAACTTGCGAGCCAACATTTACAGTATTCACAGGCATAATTTCACCGGTTGCAGTTACTGTCTGAGAAACATTTCCACGCGTCACATCCATAGTGACATATTTTTTCTTTTCTGATTTTGACTTACCAGAACCAAGAGCATACACAGCAATTGCCAAAGCAATAAAAAATACAATCAGCCATTTATGGCGCAAAAACCAATTTCTATTTTTATTGTTCATTCTCTACCCCTTCTAATTCAGATTTTATATCACCTATGGCTAATGCAACTGCAGCGCGTTTTACAAACAAATCATATTTTGCAGAATTATTTTGTTTTTGCGCACTAACTAATTCTGATTGTGCTGTTTGCCAATCAAGCATTGTTGCACGCCCAACCTTGTACATACCTGATGTGACTTTTTCAGATTCTGTTGCAGATTTTAACAACACTTCTGTTTGATTCAAAACAGTTTGTGCAGTTTTATAATTTTGATATGCGGTAAACACATCCATCATCGCAGCATTTTTTGTCTGTTGTTCATTGTATTTTGCCCTGTCATAATCTGCTTCGGCAGCACGTAATCCATACATATTCGCAAAACCAGCAAACAAAGGCATAGATGCACTGATACCAATAGAACCACTTGTATTATTTGGTTCAAAAACATCTGAGAAATGAGTGTCGTTCCAACCCAAACTACCACTTGCAGAAATTGACGGTAGATTGCGCAAAAACATAGAATTACGTTTGTGCCATGCCGCATCAGTAGAAGCAGTTGCTTTTAATAAATCAGGTCTTTTTTCACGTGCAATTTTTATCAATTCGTCAATACTTTCATTTTCTGTTTCTGAGCCAAAAGATGAAGACATATCTTTTATTTTTATATCTTGATTTGCAGGGAAAGATAATTTTGTAAGCAATGTTCCTTTGGTAATTTCACGATTATTTTTTGCCCGTTCCAAAGATAACTGCGAAGAAGCCAATGTTGTTTCTGCTTTATACACATCCGCTTTTGCGACAGAACCAGCTTTGTATTTTTTATCTGCTGTATCTTTTGCAGTTTGTGCAACCTTTAACGCAGATTCTGCAGATTTAACATCAGCATCTGCATTTAACAATTCATAATAAGAACCAATCAAACCATACACAAAATTTTGTACAGTCGAATCATAATCAAATCCAGCAGCACGATATGTAGCAATTGTTTGCATCATATCAGCAGTACGTTTTCCAAAATCAAATATTAAATACGATGCAGAAATAGATGCGCCATATTTCCAATCTTCATGTTCTGTAAAAGAGCGATTTGCAGACACACCAATCCTTGCAGACGGTAAATAACTAGAATACGCAGCATTTTTATTAAAATGACTGCTTCGCAAAGAAGCATATGCAGCAGCAGTTTGTGGATTACGACAAAGTCCAAGATTTACAACATCTTGCAACGATTGTTCTTCTGTCGGAACACGACGCATCGTAGCACAATCATCCGCCATAACACAAAGCGGTATAAAACTTGCAATCAATGAAAAATATAATTTCATATTAAAATCCTACATTATCTCTATTTTATTATACAATACATCCTAACAAATAAAACATAAATTGTAAAACAAAAAAAAGATAATCTAAAAGAGATTAATTTCCACTATTTTGTTGTGTCACATTATCAACACATCTAAAAAATTCTTCTGCAGATACATTTGTAAAACTTAAAATTTTTGCGATACTTTCCAAAGACATCCAGCGCGGCTGACCATTTTGATAAAATCTTTTACTTTTATTAAACATGGTTGGATCTAAACCACAACGTCTGGCCAATCCGGAACACGTAAGTCCACGTTCTTGCGCAAAAATATCTATTGCTTTCCAAATTTGTTCATGTGTCATAATACCACCTTTTAAAAGATTAAATTCACAACAAATACTATCATGACATATCACTAAATCAATTGTTTCAACTCGAACTAGAAAGCGTTCCCTATTTTTAGCAACACACAATATATTTTTAATTACAATAAACCGATTCGATAAAACCATAAAAAAACACATTATCGTAAAAAACTCTATTTTCTAGGTTCATTTTCTCATTATGGTTGTTTATGTTGATTTTATTCTTGTGTAATGATAGTTTTTAGACACATGAATTGGAAGCAATAAAAACGAAAGGAAAACAAATATGAATCACCACAATCAAATATGGAATGCGATAGATATGTTTGCCAAACAACATCGTTTTTCTGTCTCAGGTCTTGCAAAATTTAGCGGGCTTGACCCAACTACTTTTAACAAAAGCAAACGTGCATCTGTTTTTGGACAACCACGTTGGCCATCTACAGAAACTATTTCTAAAATATTAAACGCTACAAACTCTGAACCAGAAGATTTTTTCAAATTGATAAAAGACATAAAACAAGAGAGCAAATAAAATAACAGCCTAGGTAAAAGGCTGTTATTTTGTTTTTTGTTGCATTTGTGACAGCGCAAATTCGTTAAATTGCAATCCATTTTCTGTCTC
>JAGHTM010000136.1 GCA_018065345.1 Candidatus Enterousia merdequi
ATAATATTGTGAATTTTGTGAAGGGATAATTTCGAAATCTTTTAAAATGCCAGTGCCAGAAATGTTTTTGAAATATGCCCATCTTGCATAATCAAAAGATGCAGGAATACTTTTAGGTTGAATATGAAAGGCTCGCAAGTCGCCTTTTATTGTGTCGCCAATGTTTGGAATTTTATCATCAAAAGTCACACGAATATTTATAGTTTCGTTTGATAATTTTGAGTCAATTTGTCCCCCAGAAATAGTTAAAATTGCACGTGCAGAATCTGTATTAAAATCTATATCTTTGACAACACCAGAAATATGATTGAAACCAAAAGAATCTTTTATTTGCGGTGTATTTATGATTTGTGTAAAAGACATTGCATAAAAGAAACCAAACAAAAACAACGATATTATTCTGATGAATATGTTTTTATATCTGAAAATAATAAATGATAATAACAAAGTAATAATGATTGGAAAACGAAAAATTGGTTCAATGTCTAAACTGAAATACCAAGCAGCACCGAATGCTAAAATAAAAGGCACCCATAAAAATCTGTTTTTGTATTGATATTCCAAGATTTCTTTCATGTGTCGATTATAGAATTTTATTTGCTTGCTATTCAACTGATAATTTTTTAAGATAGTTTCACATAAGGAGAAAAACTTATGTCTAGATATATTTTTGTCACAGGTGGGGTTGTATCAAGTTTAGGTAAGGGCGTTTCAGCGGCATCGTTGGGCGCCCTTCTTCAATCTCGAGGATATACTGTTCACAGTCGTAAATTCGATCCATATTTGAATATAGATCCAGGGACAATGTCGCCATTACAACATGGTGAAGTTTATGTCACAAATGATGGTCATGAAACAGACCTTGATTTGGGATATTATGAAAGATTTTTAGGTGTTAAATTATCTAAAAACGATTCGGTGTCTGGTGGTCGTATTTATTGGGATGTATTAAATGCTGAAAGACGCGGTGAATATCTTGGTTCTACGGTTCAAATGATACCACATGTATCAAATAAAATTAAAGAATATATTGGCGCACCAACAAATACAGATTTTGTAATTTGTGAAATAGGGGGAACGGTTGGTGATATTGAACAAAAGATATTCTTAGAATCTATACGTCAATTTGCAAACGATATTGGCCGTCGTAATGTTATGTTTGCTCATTTGGCTTTGGCACCGTATTTAGAACAAAGTGGCGAATTAAAAACAAAACCAACACAAATGTCTGTGCGGAGATTGCTGGAAAATGGTATCCAAGCAGATGTTTTATTTGTTCGTTCTCCAAGAATGTTGACAAGTGAAGAACGTGCAAAGATAGGAATGTTTTGTAATTTGCCTGCTAAAAATGTTATCACCAGCACAAATGTTGATAATATTTATAAGATACCACTTGTTTATGATGAACAGCATGTGTTTGACATTATGGCAGAACATTTTGGGTTGCCTAATGCTACTGGCGATATGTCCAAATTTAAGAAAATAGAACTTTATTTAGAAAATGATTTACCAACGTGCACAATAGGGGTTGTTGGAAAATATTTTGATATTGCTGATGCATATAAATCTTTGAATGAAGCATTGTTCCATGCGGCGATTCAAAATAATGTGCGTTTGAAAATCAAAAACATAAATGCAGAAGATTTTAATGAAGAATTATGTTCTGATGTAGATGGTATATTGGTTCCAGGTGGTTTTGGAACGCGTGGCATAGAAGGTAAAATTGCTGCTGTAAAATATGCTCGTGAAAATAATATTCCTTTTATGGGGATATGTCTTGGAATGCAAGTTTCTGTCATAGAATTTATGCGTGATGTAGTTGGGGACAAAGAAGCGAATTCAACAGAGTTTTCTAAAAATTGTACGCCAGTAATAGATATTATGAAAGATTTTGATAAAGACAATGTTGGTGGAACATTACGTTTGGGTGCTTATCCTTGTAATATTAAATCTGGAACATTGGCAGAAAAAATATATGCTTCATCTTCCATATCTGAACGACATCGTCATAGATATGAAGTGAATATAAAATACAAAGATGTTTTAGAAAAAGCTGGTATGATTATATCTGGCATATCACCAGATGGAACTTTGCCAGAAATCATTGAAATTCCATCGCACAAGTTTTTTATTGCAGGACAATTTCATCCGGAATTCCAAAGCAATCCTTTTTCTGGACATCCATTGTTCAATGCGTTTATAAATGCTGCAAAAAATAAATAGAATTATTTGCCGAAAATAAAATCAGGATTTGATGATATTGCGATTATTGTGTCGATATCATCATTTTCTGATGAATGTTGTTTAATTGTTTTTCCGCATTTTTCACATTTGTGTGTAATTATAAAACCGGTTCCGTTTGGCTCAACAGCAACAGGTTTCATCATGCCACCACATTCAGACATTCTGTCGCCAGGGTTGTTATCAACGTGTTTTGACCATAAACATTTTGGACAATGGTTAGTATAGCCATTGCCTAAAACATCTGCACCACAATGGGTGCAGGTAAAGTTTTCAATACGTTTAGTAAATGTTTTCATTTATAAACCTAATGCGTCACGATACATTTTTGTTAATTCATCTGCTTCATCTAATTCGTCTGGGTCCAGTTTGCGCAAACGTATCATTTGACGAATATATTTTGGATCGTATCCTGCAGATTTTGCTTCGTTATAAACTTCTTTGATATCAGCAGCAATTGCAGCAGTATCTTCATTTAATTTTTCAATGCGTTCGATGATAGTTTTTAATTGTGCATTATCAATAGCACCATGGTTTGCATTTTTCATATTCTTCCTCTTGTTTTTCTTTCCTGATATATGATAATATTAAGTATTATAAAAATCAAATTTTTTTGATTGTTCGGAGAGAGAGTATGATACGTTTTACAAAAATAACGGCTTCTATCGGCCCAAATTGTGAAGATAAAACAACTTTGACTAAAATGATTAAAGCAGGGGTAAATGTTTGTCGCCTTAATTTTAGTCATGATACAGGTGAGGTCCAAGGGGCTAAAATAGATATTATACGAAATATATCCCAAGAATTAAAAATACCGGTGGCTGTGATGGTAGATGTCCAAGGACCTAAACACAGAATTGGTAATTTTGAAACAGAAAATCATTATCCATTAAAAATAGGGCAAAAGTTTATCCTTGATTCTGATCCGACACCTGGAAATGAAACAAGAGTTTTCTTGCCAGATGAAGATGTTATGAAATCTTTGAACATAGGGGACAGGGTTTTATTAAATGACGGAAAAATAGAATTAAAAGTTGATTCTGTGTTTGATGATAAAATAGAAACTACGGTTGTTCGTGGTGATGAAATTTGGTCAAGACGTGGTTTTAATTTGCCAGATACAGATATAAATACTGAAATTTTAACAGCCAAAGATAAAGCAGACCTTGAATATGCCATAACTAAAAATCCAGATTATGTTGCGCTTTCTTTTGTTCAACGTGCCGAAGATATAGAATTTGTTCGTGATTTTATAAATGCGCGTACGTCACATCCAATAAAAATTATTGCCAAAATAGAACGCCCAAATGCAGTTGAAAGAATAATTGATATTGCAAATGCTGCAGATGCAATAATGATTGCTCGTGGTGATTTGGCTGTTGAATTACCGTTTGAACAAGTTCCGGCTGTTTCTCGCCAAATTATTCGTGAATGTAGAAAGTTAAATCGTCCTGTTATAATGGCGACTCAAATGTTATCAAGCATGGTTCATAGTGAATTTCCAACGCGTGCTGAAATTTCTGATGTTGCTAATGCTGCATATCTTAGAACAGATTCGGCGATGACATCTGAAGAAACAACAATTGGTGATAATCCTGTCAACGTTATAGCAACTATGGATAAAATATTATCTTATTCTGATAGTGATGCAATTGAAAATCCATACGATTGGTCGCGCATAGATAATATACCAGAAAATGATTGGTCACGGTCTGTATCGTCTATGGCGTATTTGAATAAAGCAGTTGCCATAGTTGTCTTTGCGCGTGATACAGATACTACAATACAAATTGCTTGTCGGCGTCCAGATATTCCAATCATAGCCGTATGTGGACAAGATTATGTGGCAAACCAATTAAATCTTGTTCGTGGCGTTTTCCCTGTGTGTGATAGTTATTTATTTGGTCAACGAGATGCGTTTAATTCTGTCCGTCAATTTGGTATCGGCATTGGCAAATTGGTTATAGTTGATGACGATAAAATAAGTTTGCGAACAATGGATTAAAA
>JAGHTM010000012.1 GCA_018065345.1 Candidatus Enterousia merdequi
CCAGACGAAGCAGAAAGATATTTACGCGAAATTCGTGAAATCGCACGTGCTCTTGGTGTTTCCAAGGCAAACATGGAAGAAGGTTCTATGCGTGCAGACGTTAATGTTTCTGTTCGTCCTGTTGGTTCTAAAACATTTGGAACACGTACAGAAACAAAAAACATGGTTTCTTTCAAATTTATTAAAACAGCTATTGAATATGAAGCACGTCGCCAAGTTGAAATTCTTGAAAATGGTGGAACAGTATCACAAGATACTATGCGTTATTCACAAAGCGATGGAACAACATCTGTATTGCGTAGCAAAGAAGATGCACTGGATTATCGTTATTTCCCAGATCCAGATTTATTAGAATTAGAAATAACCGATGAAGAAATTGAACGTATTCGTAAAACAATGCCTGAATTACCTGCTGCTACACGCGCAAGATATATCAATGAATTTGGCTTAAACGAATATGATGCATCACGTTTAACAGAAACAACAGATATTTCTAAATGGTATGATTCTGCTGTGTCCGGCAAAAAAGAACGTGCAAAACCAGTTGCGAATTGGTTGATTTCTGAATTGTTTGCACACCCAGAAAATATAGATATTACAAATACTATTAAAGAAAACGAAGATCCTGATGCGCCACGTATTATAACCCCTGAAAACATTGCAGAATTGGTTGATATGATTGCATCAAATGAAATCAATGGAAAACAAGCCAAAGAAATATTTATAAAAATGTTGGACGGCGAACGTGGAACTATCCATGAAATTGCTGAAAAATATGGAATGAAACAAATCACTGACACTTCTGCAATCGAATCGGCTGTAGATGAAGTTATCAAAAACAACCCATCCCAAGTTGAACAATATAAATCTGGTAAAGTTGGCCTTCTTGGTTTCTTTGTTGGTAATGTTATGAAGGCAACACATGGTCAAGCAAACCCAGCAATGGTTAGTGATTTATTAAAACAAAAACTTAATTAAAATAAAGAAGTAAAGGTATATTAAATGAAAGTATTAACAATAATAAATAACAACAGAATCACAGGTGTTACATATGGTATGGTAGAAACAAACCAACCTCAAACTACTATTAAATATAAAAAATATAAAGATATACACACCGCAAAGAAAACAAAATATACAAAAAGAAAAGATTTTAATATTCGTGCAAATACAGAACAAACAAAACATTTGACAAACACAAACGATTTAACAGTTACATTACCTGTTGTCATTGAATTAGAACCTTTTTATGTGTTTGACAGTTTTGTTGTAAAACATTTTCGTAAAATGCGCGACAAACAACATACAAAAATGTTGAAAAACAAACGCGCCAAGAAAGCCTTGTTACAAGCAAATACTTTCTATAAAACAAGAAAAAATCTGGACGCTATATTTGAAGCAATTGCTAAAGAAAAAGTAAAATAAAATGCAGAAATTTTTCATACAAACTTTTGGTTGTCAAATGAATGTGTATGACGGACAAAGAATTGCCGCCATGCTTGAAAAACATGGTTTATCACAAACAAATGATGTCAGTGACGCAGATATAATCATATTAAACACTTGTTCTGTTCGTGAAAAGGCAACCAACAAAGTTTATTCTGCTTTGGGTCGTATCAGACGCGCAAAGAAAGCATCTGCTATCTTTGGTATCGTCGGATGCGTTGCTCGTGAATCTGGTTCAGATGCATTTAAGCGCATACCAGAATTGAATTTTGTTTTAGGCCCACAAAGTTATCACAAATTACCAGACATACTTAAAAACCCAGATACAAAATTATTAAACATTGATTTAGGTGGACTTGAAAAATTTGATGAATTACCACAAATGACAAAAACACCAACTGTTGCTTATATTCCTGTTCAAGAAGGATGTAATCACTGTTGTACATATTGTATTGTTCCATATACTCGTGGTCGTGAATTGTCACGTCCATTTAATGATGTTATCAAAGACACAATAAATGCCGCAAAAACCGGTGCTATTGAAATATGTTTTTTGGGACAAAATGTAAATGGATATAAATATACAGATGAAAATGGAAAGTTATATCGATTATCTGATTTAATCAAAGAAGCAGCAAAACTCCCAGAAATACAACGTATACGTTTTACATCAAGTTATCCAACAGAAATGACAGATGATTTAATTGAAATGTTTGGTATTGAAGATAAATTATTACCTTTCTTGAATATGCCCATTCAAAGTGGTTCACCGCGCATATTAAAAAAGATGAACAGACCCGATGATATTGAAAACTATAAAAACATAGTGAAAAAATTAAAATCTGTTCGTCCAGACATTCAAATATCTTCTGATTTTATTGTTGGTTTTCCAGATGAAACAGATGAAGATTTTGAACAAACATTAAATGTAGCACGCGAAATAAAATATATAAATTCTTATTCTTTTAAGTATTCTCCACGTCCTCATACTGCTGCTGCTATAATGCCGAATCAAATAAGTGAACAAATAAAATCTGTTCGTCTTCAAAAATTAGATTCGCAATTAAATGAAAATCAACGTGAATTTAATATGTCTTGTATCGGCAAAGAAATGTTATGTTTACTTGAAGGCGATGATAAGACAGGAAGACACCTTGTATTCAGAACGCCTTATATGCAACAATGTATTATTGAAAAACCAGATTATGAAATTTCACCATTACAAAAAATAAAAATTACTGATGCAAATAAAGCGTCCCTTCGTGGTGAAATAAAATTAAAATAATATCTGGGCATTCAAAGATAATTTATAATAACTGTCAAAATCGTTTTTGAATAATTCTGCACCAATAGAAGCCCCTGCTCCATCCGTGACAGATACAAATCCAATTTTAATATCAGCAAACATATTTCCTGTTTGTGTTACAGATGCAGCCGCAGAATATTCATACTTTATACCATCTGTGATAAAATTATACTTTATCTTACCACCAGCATTTATATATAAATCTCTATCTAAAACATCAGCAACATCATATCTTTGATATTCCCCACCAACAAACGGAGATACTATTAAATCAGTTACAACATTAAAATCATACCCAATAGAAACTTTACCATATTCCGAATTTCCAAAAGGATCTTTTTTCATCGTTTTATTTGATTCAATATAATCTGCAGAATATTTTGTTAACATAAAACCAGCATTTCCAGCAATCCATAAATTATCAATTTTTTGTTTTGCTTTGATATTTATCCCATACGAATTTCCAGAAAAATCATTTAAATTATCTTCGTATGAAAAACTGTTAAAATTAAAACCAAAATTCAAATACAAATCTTTATAATTATAAGCTGCATATAAATTTCCACCAAAATCTTTAATTGTATCTGAAAACACATAAAAAGGGTTTAATCCAACACCATTATCTTCAACAATATCTTCATTTATTTCAAAATTCGTTATCATTTTAATTGGGCGCAACAAAATACCGTGATTATATCTATAAGAATGATTTTTTATATTGTTAAATTCAGAATCATCTTTTGATTTATCCAAAGCGTCGATTAATTTATCGTCATGATTTTCTTGCCTTATCTGTTCTAAAACATCATCATCTTTTTTATTTTTCTCACTTTTATTAACAAGGTTATAATCTGTTACCCGTTCAGTACTTATATGTATATTACCTTTTTTATTTTCTTCTAAAACAGCATACATATTATCAATAGGTTCAACATCAACAGATAAGTTGCTTTTACCAGATATCACGTTATCAAAATCTATGTCCAAATTATCAGAATCTATATTTTTTATTTTTATCTTGAACATATCTTCTAATATAATGTTCTGTTTCCAATTTTGTAAATCTTCCACATTATTAACAATAATAGACGAATTATTAAATGTAATACTGTTTGCGTTTATATCTTTGATTTTATCAAAATCAATATTTTGAACTCCTTCTATGATCACATCATATTTATTACCAATAACATTTATTCTGGTTATTTCATCTTCTGAAGTAATTCTTTGCTCCACAGCACCTATACCTGGTACAATTTCAGCCCCAGACATATCCCCTTTATTATAAACAATTAAATTTTCCCCATTAGTATTTATTGTTCCGCTAATACATCCACTATTGTATAAATATGTTATACCATTATCTTTTGTTGTAATATTTCCAGATATCGTTGTACCTTCTTTGACAATAATTTTATAATCTTCAAATACCATATCAGCAAAAACATTTGTGATACAAAATAATGACACTAATGAAATCAGGTATTTTTTCATAACATTGTTATATTAGCATATTGACATTTTCTAATACAACAACAAAAAACGCATAAAAAAATCCCGTATAAAACGGGATTTTTGAAAGCGAAAAGAATAGAAATTAAAACATATAACGGATACCGATATCACCACCGAAATTATGCATTCCAGAAGCAACATCAATATAGTTATAACGTGCTGCAACGTCAACTGTATAACAGCCAAAAGGCATTGCTAACCCCAAAGTTGCCATTCCAGAAAATTTTGTATCATCGCTTTTACTGGACACACCTTCTGCACTTGCTTTTGTATCAATAAATGCCAAACCAGCACCGATACCAACAAAAGGTTTAATATACTTATAGTCACCTAAATCCATATAGAAATTACCCATCAATTCAATATTTTCTGAAGTAACTTCAGCATTTTTTATAGAACCAAAATCTTTTGTTTCTTTACCCTTTGTGAAAAAAGAACCTTCGATTTCAATACGAGATTTTTCATAAATGGACAAACCAAGTGCTGCACGAGCTTGATATAAATCTTGAGAAACACTTTCTTTTGTACCATTCAATTTGTAATTCAAATTACCGTATGTTGCACCACCACGGACTGCAACGTATGGCAAAATGTCCCAACCCATAAAATCAGTTGTTTGTTGTTGATATGTATGACCACCTGCGAAAGCTGGTGTTGCTAATAAAACTGCCATTGAACCGGCAATAAGTTTTTTCATAATTTGCTCCTTTTTGTTGCTGATTGATTTCAACACTTAGTATTCTATCAAACAAGAAGCAATATTTATATAGGTATGAATCCATAGGACAAAAGTCACAACCCTTTAAAAACAGCCGTATACAGAATATTTATATAACAAGTTTTTTGATAACAAAATCTGATAACATTAAGCCAAATGTTCCTGTCACAGTTATCACTGAGCCAAATTCATGACCACCATTTGTCTGTTGTATTGCGGTTTCTGTTGAATAAACCACTGGGAAATCTTTCATTTTCAAATCACGTACCATGTGACGTATTTTAGAAGCCAATGGACAAACAGAAGTTTTTGATATTTTTGCAATCTGTATTTTTGTGACATCTGTTTTACGTGCAGCCCCCATACTTGATATAAAGGGAACACCGCTATCAAAACACCATTTATAAAGTGCAATTTTAGATTTAACAGTATCTATAGCATCTATTACATAATCAGGTTTAATATCCAGCGCACTAGTTTCATCAAAAAACATATTAAATATATCTACTTTGATTTCTGGATTTATATCTAAAATTCTTTGTTTAGCAACTTCAACCTTTGGTTTACCAATAGTCGATGACAAAGCAAATAATTGACGATTTATATTAGATTCTTCTATATTATCAAAATCAATCAATATAATATGCCCTATACCACTGCGTGCCAACGCTTCTATCGCAAAAGAACCAACAGCCCCGCATCCAACAACCATAACAGAAGATTTTTGTAATTTTTTAACGGCTTCTTCTCCAAGCAGTAATCTAATACGATTTAACCTATCCATTTTTCAAAATCCTTTGCGTATTATTGTAAATAATATCACCAATATTTTCATTATGTTTTATATTTTCAATTTTCTTGATGACATCAAATAATATAACATCTTTTTTTCCATCTGATTCAACCATGATTTTATCATCTGGTATTTGTTTTATGTATTCAGGTTTATTTATATTATTAAAAGAAAACATAACATTATAATTATTTAATAAAAAATCTAAAATTTCAGTACTTCCGTGGAAATCATGAACTACTAATATTGGTAAATCTGATTTCTTATATTGTTTTAATATATTCAAAACCTTATCCCAAGCACCAACACAATGCAAAAACACAACCCGATGTAATTTCACAGCAACCTTTAATTGTTTTTCAAAAACATTTATTTGTTTATCAAGATACGGCTTGTATTTATCAAGACCAATTTCACCAACCATATAAGAATCGTTATCTAACAACAATTCTTCTAATCTTTCATCAAATTCAGGTTTAACACTATCAACATACCAAGGATGAATTCCAAACGCACCATAAACAGCATTATCATTTTTAATAATATTTACTAAATCAATCCATTGTGATTCATCTGTTGTGCAACAAATAGATTCAAATACATCATCTTGATGTTTGTGCGAAATATAATCAATATGAGTATGAGCATCTATTATTTTCATCAAATGATATTTAATCACAAAAAAACATATTTTCAAGATATTGTCGAACATGCAACTTTCGTTGCAAAGGCTTCTCGTCCTTACTGTGCGACAAAAATAGAACCGCCCAAACGGGCGGTTTTATTTTTGGTGGACGCACAGGGACTCGAACCCTGGACCCACTGATTAAGAGTCAGTTGCTCTACCAACTGAGCTATGCATC
>JAGHTM010000108.1 GCA_018065345.1 Candidatus Enterousia merdequi
AAACGTTATGCTGGTGACACATTTGTATGTATGCAAGAATGGTTTGGTGTAAATGTAACAACATTCAAAGAAAATGCATATCGTGAAACACGTGCACAAACTGCTGCATCATCTGCAATGTTGGGAAGCGGACTTGGAACAGCACTTGGCACAATAACATCTGGTGCAATGGGCCGTGCATTAGACACCCAAAAAGCCAAGAAAGAAATGGATGCTGCAAAAGCAGATATGGATTCCACATCAACAACACCTTCACCAGAATCTAATGCAGGATCTGAAGGCACACCAGCAACACCACCAGCATCTAATGTTACACCGGGGGGGGGTGAAGCGACACCGGATACAAGGACGGATGCTGAAAAACTTAGAGATGACGTTGAAAGTAAAGATGTTGCAACATTACAACAAGAAAAATTTAGCAAAGACATGCAACAAATAAGAGCCGACGGAATGAAAACAGAACCACAGAAAGCTTTAGAAGCTAGAACTCAAGCAACGTATGATGCTGCTACTGGTGGTCCAAGAACCCTAACTCCTCCGACATCTGTTGGTATCGGCAAACCTTCTTCTACCCCAATGAAATTAAATACACCACCAATAAAATTTACTCCTTCCTTCGGTGGTGGTACTAGTGGCGGTGGTGGTAGTACTGGTAGTACTGGTGGCACTGGTGGTGGTACTAGTGGCGGTGGTGGTAGTACTGGTGGTACTGGTGGTGGCACAAGTACAGGTAAATAGAGAAAGCTAAAAAACAAAAAAAACAGAAAGTATAAAAAAAGAAAAAATGAAAATACAAACAAAAATCTTTACCGCCCTATTCCTAGCATTGTTCTCAATGCCACTGCTGGCAACAGATTATTATTCTGGCAGTATAGAAGACACAGACAACGAAGAAGAAATAATAGTCACCAAAACATCTTCATCTCAATCTTCTTCTACCCCAACCAACACCCCAATAAAACAGGATAAACAAACAACACCTTCTACAACTAATAAAAAACCAAAAAGCAAAGACGATATTTTGAAACGTGAAGGTATGGTGTGTACAAATGCAAAAGAACATCATCTTGTAGCTAAATATAATGACAGCCATGAATGTATTGTGCAATCTTGTGTCGCTGGGTATAAATTAGAAGGCAATTCTTGTGTAGAAAAGACATCACAAGAAAAACAAGATGCTAAAGACGACATTTTGAAACGTAAAGGTATGGTGTGTACAAATGCAAAAGACCATCAGCTTGTAGCTAAATATAATGACAGCCATGAATGTATTGTGCAATCTTGTGTCACTGGATACGAAGTAAGTAACGATAAAAAATCTTGTACAGAAAAGAAAGAAAAAAAAGACTGTGATGCCGCAACTGACGCAAAATGGATAGCCGATAAATGTACTTGTACAGACAAAACCAAGGAATGGGACGGAACGACATGTAAAATAAAATCTGGTGCATGTAAAGATTCTTATTTTGGTATTGGAACATATAATGCCAAAGGAGAATGCGAAATAAAAGAATGTTCTGATACAAAGAATTACACGTTTAATAAAACGACAAACAAATGTGAATTAAAAACTACAGACAAAATTCGCAAAGATATAAACGATAAAAAAGAAGAAAAAGATAAAGAATGTGAAAGCCGTGGTGGTGAATATAAAAATGCAGGTTGTTATTGTAATAAAACATTAATGCTTGCTGATGATGCCTGCAAAGATGGAAAAATACATCGCAACGAACAACAATTTAAACGTGATTTTATGGATTTACACGATGCATTCAGAAAAGTATTAGAAAAAATAAACAATGATTGTGCAAAAGAAGGCGGTAAAATATCTTCGGATGGAACAAAATGCGAAAAACCAGAACAACCAAAATGATTATAAAACATAAATATTTATTGTTGTTTTTATCTGCGTTTATAACGTATGGTGCTTTTGATGGGACATGTGCTGCCCTTGATTTATCTTCAATAACAAACGCAACAAATATAGCAGACGCCTTAAAGAAATATAAAGATATTTCCGCTTCACTTCTTAACGATAATAAAAATATTTCAGAAGACGCAAAATCTAATGCAAAAAAATGGATTGAAGAAGATATTAAAGCAGCAACTGATTTATACGGTAAAAAAGCAGACGAGATAACTCAAGAACAACAAGAACAAGAAACTACGACAGAAGAACAAAAAGCAGCAGATGAAAAAGCAAAAAAAGAAGCAGAATTAAAAGAAAAAGAAGATGCGTATAAAGCAGCCAAGGAAAAAGAACAATCGACAGCAAATAAAATGCTGTCAGCGGCAACTATTGGCGCAACAGGTCTTGGTGCAATGGAATTAGCCGAAGGGTTATCTGAAAAGAAAGCAGATGAAAAAGCAGAAGCAGATATGGCTGCATATATCGCAACAATGCGTTGCACATACGCAAATGGCAAATCTGTAAAAGCAGGCTCAGAAGAAATAGAACTTCCTGGTGCAAATAATCAAGAACTTTATAAATATCGCAATGAATATACGACTTTGGCAGCAGATTTGAAAGAACGTAAAGAAATACTTGGGTTAAAACCGGGTATAGAAAGCGAAGAAATACTGGATAAATTCGCAATGGGATTATATGACGATGAAAACGTTGGAATAACCGCTGGTTCATACGGAAGTTTATATCGCGCAAATATGTTAAACAGTGAAACAGACCAAGAAAAATTAGCAGCAAACAAAGAAGAAGCCAGCAAACGCATCAAAGGTGGTGCAATAGCAGTTGGTGCAGGAACACTTGTTGGTGTTGTTGGTAATTCTTTGATAAATGGTAAATTGGGCGAAAAATTAAAAGAAGCACTAAATAAAAAAGAGGCAGGAAAAGAAACTGTGGCTCTTTTGAAAAAAGAAGCGCAAGCGTTACAAAATTTGAAAAAGTGTATAGATAGAGCAAACAATAACAACATAACAGATATAACAAGTTTGAACTTTGAAAACTTTTATCCGTCTGTATTGTCAATTGGAAGCGCAGAAAAATGCACATCTTCTGCAAAATCAGCTACATCTGCCCAAGATTTATTTGTAGATAGCACAAATGCGACAGAAATATATGAAAAATTGGTTACATCATTTGATGAAAAAACTGCAAACAAAATGATTGGCGTAAAAGACAACACCCCCAAAGACAGTGCAATAAAAGAATTACAAACTAAAATAGAGAATATTCAAAAGAAATATAAAGAAGCAGAAGAAAAAGATAAAAAAACAGCCGAAGGTTTAGGAATATCAATAGGAAGAATTTCTGGTTCTGCAGATGGTGACGGATTAAAGAATCTGACAGCACTGTTTAACAACACCGGTTCCGATAGTAAATTTGATTTATCTTCATTTTTGAATAAATAATTATTTTCTTCAGTAGAGATAAATTCCCCACTCATGGCGGGGTGTCGCATAGCGACGGGGCGGGTATTCTGGTGTGTTTATAATTAAAGAATTTCTGGCACCGAAATCGTGCTACCCCCCCCCGGCTTTGCCGTTCCCCTCCATAGGAGGTAAATTATATTTGTGGCGGGATAAAAAAACACCCACGATTGTGGGTGTTTTTTATAAAACAATCAAAAAGAATTATTTTGATTCTTCGGTTGCTTGTTCTGCTTTTTCTTCAACAGGTTTTTCTTCTGTTTTTTCTTCAGCAACTTCTTCTTCTACTTTCTTTGTTCCGAAAGTCAAAGTTTTTCCAGCAACCAATGCGTCAATTTCGTCTTGTGTTTGTGCAACATAGATTTTTACATCTACGATAACATCTGGATGTAATGCAATTTTTGTATCAAATGCACCAACAGATTTAATTGGAGCACCCAACAAAACTTGTGCAGATTCAACATTAACACCTGCGACTTCTTTCAATGCACGTGCAATATCACGTGAAGATACAGAACCATATAATTGACCTGTATCGCCAGCTTGACGAATCATGTGTAATTTTGCGTTTTTAACTGCATCTACTTTTGATTCTGCTGCTTTCTTTGCATTTTCTTGACGAGCAATCAATTCTGCTTTTTTCGCTTCAAACAAAGCAATATTTTCTTTTGTGAAACGCAATGCTTTGTTATTTGGTAACAAATAGTTACGTGCGAAACCTGTTTTAACTTCGACAGTATCGCCAATGTTGCCCAATTTTGTAATTTTTTCTGTCAAAATAACTTTCATTTTATCTGTCCTTTATTTTATTAAAGTTAGAGATTTTCCAAATTAAATTATATGAGATTATTGGAAGCGTTTGATGAACCGCTGTGTACAAATTGTTACATAAGGGAATCAAACGCAACAAAAATCCATATAATTTATATTTTACCCCAAGTTGTTTCTAACAAATGGCATTAATCCCAAATGACGTGCACGTTTGATAGCAGTTGCTAATGCACGTTGATCTTTTTGTAATACACCAGAAATACGAGATGGAACAATTTTTCCACGTTCTGTGATATAATGTGATAATAATTTCACATCTTTGTAATCAATCACTTTCCCTTTTAATGGGTTAGATTTTTTACGATAAATTGCTGCACGTACTGCCATTATGCCACCTCTTCTTCTGTATTTTTCTTCATCATGATGGATGGTGTTTTTGACAATTCTTCAACGCGAACGTTCAAGAAACGAATAACATCTTCATCAATGCGGGAACGACGTTCCAATTCTGTGATTTTAGAACCGTCTAATTCAATATTCATCATTACATAGTGTGCCTTGCGGTTTTTACGAATGATGTATGCTAAATTTTTCAATCCCCAAAATTCAGTAGATTTTACATCGCCACCTAATTCTTTGATTATTTGTGCGAATTTAGCCGCTTTTTCTTTAACCTGCGGTTCGGTCAAGTCTTGACGAAATACCAAGACGCTTTCATAATAAGCCATTTTATTTCCTTTGGTTTATACAGCCGACAAGCCCATCCTGTCAGCAGGAACATCCCCCATTATGAAGATTTTTTACAAAAAATCAAGTCTTTTTATACTTTTGTATTATATACCTATGAAATGCTATTGACATAATGTCTATTTTTTTACTAAGATTTATACAAACGAGAGAAAAAGAGATGAAAAAGTTTCACAGACATCTTAATATAATGTCCGTATTTACTGCGATTTTGCTGATAACCGCACTGATTTTTTGGCGGACTTTCTTAAATATCGCAATAACCAATGTAATTTTGAACGGCATTATTATTGGAACTGCTGTTTTTGGAATTGGGCTTTGTTTCAAAAATATGTTTGATTTATTGCCAGAACATAAATGGTTGCACGCTTACTTTGATGGAAAGTCAGGTTTCGGATTTACACCAAAAATCTTGCGTCCTGTGGCTTTGGCCTTGCATAATCGCCATTTACATATAACAACAACCAATTTATCTGAAATCCTTGATTTGGTTTCTTTGCGCATGGAAGATGAACGTGAACGCGTGCGTTATGTGACAAATACTTTGATTTTTCTTGGGTTGCTCGGAACATTTTGGGGATTGATTTTGACAGTTGGCGGGTTTGCCGATTTATTGTTGCACCTTGATTTTGAAAACGCTTCTGTATTACAAGAAATGCAAGTTGGTATGGCAAAACCTTTGTCTGGTATGGCAACCGCATTTACAAGTTCTTTGCTTGGCTTGGCTGGAAGTTTGACTGTCGGTTTTCTTGGTCTGCAATTACAGTTCGCACAAAACACTATGTTTAATGAATTGACTGATTTTATGACTCAATATGTTTTACAAAAACCTGGTGAAACAAAACAGATCCAAGAAATTACTTCAAATGCACCTGTGAACGAAGATGTGTATAACAAAATCTCAACTATTTATGATTCGTTCACGAATAACGGCTATGAAGTTTGCGATTTAATAAGAATCGATGGAAAATATCCTGCTGTTATCGCTATTGGCTCTGATGAGAAATTATTCATAGCGACATTAAATAATGATTTTTATACATTACAAAATATGTTAAAACGAATTGAATTATGTTTTGCTGATACTTTGGAAGGAATCAATATAGATACGCGCGTGTTATGTGTATCAAATAAAAATGTTGATTTAGGAAACAAAGTTATACGTTTTGCATCTGTAGATGCTTTGGATAAATATTTAGCATCTCATCCAAATATTCGTCCAAAAACAAAATCTGAACGCGATGATTTTAATGCTTATTCCGAATACATTGGAACAGCCATAGATTATCTGTTCAAGCCAAACAAATAAAAATTAAAGAGAGAGGGAAAAACAATGTTAAATGTAAGATTTCGTGAAAAAACAAATGCATGGCCTGGGTTTGTAGATTTATTTTCTAATCTGGTTATTATTTTAATATTCTTGCTTATTGTGTTCGTATTTTTATGGACAACAACCAGTGTGTTCAACAAAAATACTGGTGCGAAAAAAGTTGCAGAATTGGAACAAACTTCTCAAGAACAAGCAGAACAAATCGAACAAATGACTGCTGACCAACAACAAGCAGAACAATTATTGATTGCTGCAAGAGACGCATTGGAAAATCAAGAAGCAACTATCAACAATCAACGCATTCAAAGTGAAAATCTTGCAAATGCGTATGAAGAACAATTGACTCAATTGACTGCTAACCAAGCAGAACTTGCGAAACAAATTGCTTCATTAACAGAACAATTACAACTGGCTGTGGAAGAAAAACAACTTGCAACAGAACGTGGCGATGAAGACAGACAAGCAATTCTTGATCAAGCAAATCTTGAAATAAACGAATTAAACGCACGCATTGCTGATTTGGAACTTGCTTTACAAGATGCAGAAAACGTTGCGAAACAAAAAGAAGTTGAATATACAGAAATGTCGAATCGTTTGAACAAAGCATTGGCTGAAAAAGTTGCAGAATTAAATTCGTTGTCTGAATATCAATCTGATTTTTACAAGCAAGTTAAAACAGCTCTTGGCGACCGCACAACAATAAAACAAGATGGCGATAGATTTATCGTATCAAGTGATATTTTGTTCAAAAGCGGTTCTTATACAGTATCTGCTGACGGAAAAAAACAATTAAAAGCATTGGCAAATGTAATCAAAGATTTTGAAAACAAAATCCCTACTGATATAGATTGGATAATACGTGTCGATGGTCATACAGATAATAAACCTGTAGTCCCTGGAACCCAAGGTTATAAAAACAATATGCAGTTATCCCTACTTCGTGCAACCGCTGTTGTAAACGAAATGGTAAAAAATGGTGTTTCAAAACGCAGATTGGTTCCATCTGGATTTGGTGAAATGCATCCAACAGAACTGGGACAAACACCAGAAATATTACAAAAGAATCGTCGCATAGAATTACAATTAACAAACAAATAAAAACACCGCCCAAACGGGCGGATTATTTTTTCAAATAAAATTTAATATTATTAAAAAATATATTTGCATTTTATAAAAATAAGTATATAATAACTTTCGTTTTCGGGGTGTAGCTCAGTCTGGTAGAGTACTTGGTTTGGGACCAAGGTGTCGAAGGTTCGAATCCTTTCGCCCCGACCACGAAATTCAAAACCGCCACTAAGGGCGGTTTTTCTTTTGTTTTCTAATACTTGCGTCGAGTTCGAAACTTCACTTTTTTGAAAGTGCTATTTTCGACCCGTTTTCGAACTCTTAAATAAAAAAGGTTAGAAGCCTAACCTTTTTTATAGTTCGAATCTTTTCTGTTCACTTTGCTATTAAAAGATATATTTTGTTCCAATTAAGAATTGATTTGCTTTATATTTCAATTCAGAACCATAAACAGTTATAGAACCATAATTTAAGTATCTGTATTCCGTATTTAATGAAAAACTTTCTGTAATATTAAATGATGCACCAAGACCGATTTGCAAAAACATATTTGATGCGGAATGCTTTTCACTATTAGAAGTATGCTCTGTTGAATCGTAGGAAGAGTTCCAAGAATCAACAATAATGTCTACAACTATTTGATTTTCTTGGGTTAATTCACCATATCCTAAGCCAGCGGTAATAAAAGGTGTAATAAATATAGGTGTCTTTATATCAACATATGTATTAAATAATGCTCCAGAAGCGTTTGCCTTAACAGTATCTTTTCGTGTCTCATAATTATATGTTAAATAAGGATAATTTAATCCTGTTGTCCAAGACCTTTGTGAAACATAACTATTAGAATCTGATGTGTTGTGTAAATACTCCGCTTCTAAACGAAAAGCAAATATACCGAAAGCCGATGAATCAAACTTTAACCCAAATGCAGGATTTAAAGAAAATGTATTATTTGTAAAATCTTTACTCGATATATCAGATATTTGTATTTTGTTATTGTTATAACCTAATTTCAATGAGATATATGGTCTAATTTTCATATCTTGAACAAAATCGAATTCTTCTTGTTTTGATGCTGTAGTCTCTGCACAAACAAAAAACGGGAACATTATAAGAAAAATCGATATTGGTAATACTTTCATACAAACATCCTTTCATAACAACAATATAACTATATTCCAATACCTGTCATTTTTCAATATTTAAATATTTTCTAATCTCTCTTCCAATCTGTATTATCTCAGTTCGAGAATTGCTAACCCAGCACGACCACGAAATTCAAAACCGCCACATTTGTGGTGGTTTTTAATTTTGTGTATGTGGTTAAAATTGGATTTGATACATCACAACAAAGTTGTCGGTTCGACTATGAGTAAGCGAAAACGAGTCTTGCGAAGTTTGAGTGCTAACGAATGTGGCACAGGCATTTATGCCGAGCCTATCTTTCGCCTCGACAAAACCAATTCATAAAAACAGATATGTTTAATTATAGGTTTTATTGATTTTTATTATTGTATATCAAGGAAAAAACTTCCCCGATCAGACATTAAAAAGTATCGCTTTTCGCGATATTTTATTATTCAACAACTTGTGTTGACCATAGCACCAGCCCAGCCCATACGTTTTACAAAATTCGATACTGTTGCAGGGGTTACGCACATTATTTTAGAAATTTGATATCGGGTTATTCCCTTATCTAATAACTTTTTTATTTTTTTAGTGTTTTGTGACAATTTTAATTTATTTGATTGTTCAGAAAAAGGTCGCCCTAACCTTTTACCCGAAGCACGAATACTTTCAAGTGAAGTTTTTGTCCTTTGGGAAATCAAATTGCGTTCTATTTCAGCAGACAACCCAAAAGCAAAAGCCATTACTTTGCTTTGAATATCGTTTCCAAGTCGATAATTTTCTTTCAAAGTCCAAACCTGACAATCTTTATTCAAACAAGTTTCTAATATACGCATTACTTCAAGCAAAGAACGTCCAAGTCTTGATATCTCAACAGAAATGACAATATCTCCATTATGCAAATTATTTAACAACTGTCCAAGTTGTCTTTTATTCAAAGGATTTCGCGAAGATATAGTTTCTTCAATCCATTTATCAATGTGAATATTATTTTTTCTTGCGAACTGTTCTATTTCAAAATGCTGATGAGTGCAAGTTTGTTTATTTGAAGAGACACGAATATACCCATATACAGACATAACATTATCCTTTTATTAAAAAAATTATTGTAAAGAGATTCAAAACAAAGTTTGAAATATATTAAAAACCAAAATTTTTATATTTACATAAAAAAAGACCACCCAATTGGGCAGTCTTTTTTAGTCTAACCAAAACTCTATAAATTAAATTAGAACAATTTGAATTTATAGTTTGCGCCAGCTCTGATAGAGAACTGAGTTTCATCGCCTTGTGCAATACCTGCACCAGCATTTACTGACCAAGAATCAGAAATACCCAAAGCTGTACCAAATGCAGCAGCGGATTGTCCATTATAGTAGCCATAACCAGCACCAACAGACATTTCGCCTTTCTTTACATTAGATACTTCAACAGCAGACAAAGCTGTAGCAGCTGCGATACCACCGGAAACATTCTTTTCCAATGTATCAACTTTTTTATCTGTGTAAGCATTTGCAGATTTCAAAGTTGCAGCACTATCTTGACGAACAGATTCAATAGCATTAGCTAATTTTCCATCTTCAGCTTCACGAGTAGCTGCTTCTTTGTCAATAGCATCAGCGTTTCTACCGATAGCATTATCCAAAGATACCAAATGGTCTTCAACAGTTGTTCCAACCGCTAAATCGCCGACATAATTGCCGTCTTTATCCAATCTTGTAGATGCATCGGATTTTGTACCATTGAATGTTTTAACACCTTCTGCTTCACTGATCAAACCGTGTGTTTTACCCATGCGAGTATTAATATCTGATATCGCTTCTTCACTTTCCGTTGCTCTTCCAGCCAAAGCTCTATCCATCAGCTCACGAACACCCGCTTCGGTTTTTGCTGTGTCGTTGATAACTTTTGCAAGACTTTTGTTATATGTATCTACAGCTGTATTGTAAGCAGTTGTATCTGTGTCAAATTGTGTTGATTGACTGTTCCATCCTGTTTTATAGCCACTTATAGTATTAATAGTACCATTATCTGCTACTACTGCACCAGCAACAGCATTAAAGTTTTCAGTGTTAAATTCTTTATAATTATCTAATTTTTCTTTCAATTCGCCAACACCAGCAACATCAGCTTCATATGCAGCTT
>JAGHTM010000116.1 GCA_018065345.1 Candidatus Enterousia merdequi
TGTTTATCGCCATCTGATTGAACCATAACAGCCGCAGGTTCATCAACACCATATCCAAATTTAGATTCTTTGACCAACATTCTTCTGATAACTTCTTTGGATGTAGCTTCTTTATCTATGCCTTTTTCTGGTTTTTTATTCCAATGCGGGCAGAAATATCCTTTTACAAACCCAAGTGCTTTTTTTATTGTAAATGTAGATTCTGTCCCGTCAAAATCTTCATCTTCGTCATTGTCATAATATTCAAACCAAACACAACCACCGGCACTATTACCAGACATAATAACGCCCTTATCATAGGCTTCTTTTAATATTTTATCTGTGCCAGATTCTTTTAACGCTTTCATTAAACGCGTCACATTACCACCACCAACATAAACTATGTCTGCGTTCATAATCATTTCGCAAATTTGTTCAATGTTTGGTCTTTGCGATAAATCTGTCAAAATTAAATTTTTTGCTATACAACCTAATTTCTTTTCAAATACATCACAAACAGCAGGAAAATAAGTTGGACTATCATTACTCGCAGCACCAATAAAGACCATTACTGGGTGTTCTTTTCCTGTTAACTCAACAATCTTTCTGTCGGCTTTTTCTGTGTCCCATGGCTTTTGTTCACGTGTTCCATCTTCGTGAATTTTAATACGCCCCATTTCGCCACCACCAATTGCAATAATAGTTTTTGTCATTTTTTTCTCCTTATAAAACCTTGCTTTGAATAGTATCATATTATTCAATCCAAAACAATTTTAATTGTTATCTGTTTCTTTGTTGGCGTGATATAAAAGTAATTTTTTGCTTGTTGTTTTCTTGAATATGCTGTTGCATGGAACAAAACCATTTTATACGTTCTGCTAGTGTTTTTATATCAAAACGTGTTTCTGGATTTTTTCTGATTTCTTGTACCCATTCATCAATTTTAATATCAGATATCTGGGTTAAAATATATTTTTGTTTTGGGTCTATGTTTTGTTTACAACGATTACAAAATGTTGATAATTTTTGCAGACCATCTTGTTGAAATACTGTAAGTTTTTCTTGCTTTGAAATGGTTTCTACTTGATTTGTTAGATTTATCAAAGCAATGATGTAATCTTTCAAATATTTTGTTTTTAATCTGCGAATTTCTTTAAGCGTATCTTGTTCAAACTGTTCGTATTCATCAAAAGTTTGTTTGACTGTAAGCAAAAAATTAGACTTTGTATCAATATAATCTGATTTGATATTATGTCTTGAAGAATATAATTTATCAAATAATTTTCCAAAAGGTTCGTGTTTGACTTTCAAATGTTCTGGACGAAAAGTTCCGTTAAAATCCCATATTTGCCACAACGCATGAACATATGCATTATGCTTGGTTACCAATTCAGATATATAACTAGCAGTGATATCTTGCATTTGTTTTTCCTTTGATTTTATATTTTTATTATAGACAATATAAGTAATTTGTCAATATAAATCAAGGGAGTACAAATGCTGTGTTTGATTATCTTTCGTTTCGTTTACAGAACATATATTGGTCTGAAAATCTTTTGTTTAATGCATTATATTGGGCGCGGACTATATTTTCGCTTGGGTTAGAAAATTTTTCCCATTTATGAGCTAATGTAAATCTGTATTTGATTGACCATAAATCATCTTTGAATACAGGTTCTTCAAGAAATTGAGCGATATATTTATTTTTATCCATAAGCATTTATTTACCTTTTTTCTTTATCTTGTCTTTTGGTGAGATTGTCTGAAGGCAAGGTGTTTCCTGTATAATTTAACAAAATCACTTGCTTTTGCATTTGGTGTGATAAATAAATGAACATCATTAATATTTGCATCTACTAAATCATTATTTTTTCTAGATTTAGCACATGCTTCTATGATTGCTTCGTCAATAGTTAAACCTGCGACAGGGTTATAAAAAATCATTGTTTATCCTTTTTTTATGATACAATTCATTTCACAGGATTTTACTCTACAATATTAGGAAGAATAAATCAAAGATTTTATTTGCATACGGCAGTATAAGGAGATATTGAATTTTCTGTATCTATAATACTGTCGCCACAATCAATACAGTTAAACATTCTGTTTTGATTGTGTGCGTCATCAAGTATAACTGTCGCTTTTTCTAATTCTTTGATACCATCAATCTTTGATTTTGATGTAAAACCAAAATAAATTCCACGATTTGGACCGATACATTCGTCGAGATTTCCATTATAACATTTTTCGTCATTTAATTTAGACGGATCTGGAATACAATATGTTTCACAAGTTTCTTCATCCAAAACAGACATTTCACAATCTGTACAAGATATAGAACGAACACGTAATGTTGCACCAATTCCACCAGGAGTATTGGAAACCCTTGCGATATTATCACATTTTTTTACATCTTTTTTATTGTTTGGATCTTCTATGCATTCCCATTCCAGTGATGTATAATTAAGGCGCGCAATCATATTATCAGGACATGTTTTATCAGCAAATGGATCTACACATTCCCATATATCATCTACCAACACAGCAGTCTGATTGTTTGCGCAGAGTGGTTTGCGTGTCTCGTCTGCAACACATTCCATCAAATCAGAATCCCAGATAGTATCACCTGTACATGAAATTTTGTAATTATATTCTATGCATTGCCAACGTCCAAAACGAAATGTTTTCATTGTTCCAGATGGACAATCAATATCTGCACCATCAACAGTTTGATAATTGATAACTTCTTCTGGAATTTTATATTGCATAATATAAACAAGTTGGCCCGGTTGAAGTTTGGCGGCATCTATAATATTTTTTGGAATAGTTCTGTTGTTGAATGACGCCGCAGACATTAAATCAGGATTCAAAAATATACCAAATGTCCCAGCGTCAGGATAATATTTTTCCAGTATTTCCAGCATATTATTATAATCGCTTTCTGGTAAAACAGCGGTTGTTGTAATAATGAAATTAAAATCTGGATTTTTTGCACTTTCAGAATCACATGAAACAATATTATATTTATTGTTCATACAAATATATTGACTGGTGATATCATATCGTTCTGTGCAAATGTCTTCAAAAATTTCACCATACATTGCAGCATTTTGTGCAGATACTGTACATTCTGCAACAGAACGCAAATCTGCGCGTTGAATAGCATATTCTGTTTCGTGTTGGATTATGCGAGTTGAGGGACTGGATATCAAATAATATCCTGCCATAATTATGACAGATAACAGAATTAAAAAAATATTCATTATTCCCTCTTGCGATTTATGAAAAGTGTAGCTAATATTATATAAAAGTTCAATAGGAAAAGCGTATGAAAAAATTATTATTATGTTTGATGTTGGCTGCTTGCAGTTTTCAACCTGTGTTTTCTGGAAACAATACGGATATTTATGTCGCACCAATAAGTGGCGTAAATGGTATTGAATTACGAAATTCTTTGAATGCAGAATTTGGCGGCATCCATGAACAAAATGCAAAATACGTTTTGACAGTAGATTTGAAAGAGCCTTCCAAAAAATATAAGGCTTTTGAACGGGCAGGGGATGCTGCTTGGCAAGAAATAACACTTAATGCAACATATACACTAAAAAGCGGTAAAAAAACACTTATGTCTGGTTCTGAATCAGCGTCTGAAAGTTATACATTTGTTAGATATCTGGTTGCATCAAATGCTTCATATAATAATGCTGTGGCGAATACAATACATCAATT
This sequence comes from Candidatus Enterousia merdequi, assembly GCA_018065345.1. Lineage (GTDB taxonomy): Bacteria > Pseudomonadota > Alphaproteobacteria > Rs-D84 > Rs-D84 > Enterousia > Enterousia merdequi. Next base: position 3,709 of record JAGHTM010000116.1, read on the forward strand.
GTCTGATAAAATCAGTATTCATGTTTTAACAGAAATACAAAAAAATGAAAATAAATAATGAAATGGAAAGAATCAGATTTTAATTCTGGAATATCAAATATCAACGCAGTGTTGATATATGGGCCAGATGCTGGTTTGGTTGATGAATTATGTGATAAAGCCATTGAAAAATTAGAAATAGATAAAGATAATTTGTTGGCTTTGGATGCAAATGAATTACGCGACAAACAAGATGCTGTCTTTGCGGAAAGTTGTAGCCCTTCAATGTTCGGTGGTCGCAAGGCTGTTTTAATATCTGGTGCAGGTGATAGCGATTCTAAAATTATATCCGATTTGGTTACATCTACATCTTTGTGTGCAACGATTATTGTGGCAGCAGGGGATTTACGTATTGGTTCTTTGCGCAGGTTATTTGATGAGGGTAAAAATATTGCGTCGATTGCATGTTATTCTGATGATACAAAAACCTTGGAATCTTTGATTCATAAAGAATTGTCTGTTGAAGCAGGAATAAGGCAAATAACTCCAGATGCAATGTCTTATATGTTATCACATATGGGTGGGGATCGTGGAATCACACGCAGTTTTTTACAAAAAATAGCCATATATGTTTCTGATAAACATGTTGTAGATTTAGAAGATGTAGAAAAATGTTTGCCAGATACTTCTGCTACAAGTGCTGATGATTATTTGTATTCTTTATCTGCTGGACATATAAATCCAACTATGGTTGCGCTGGATAGATTGATTTATGGAGGCGCAGATGCTAATATGTTGGTTCGTATGCTTTATCTTCATTTTCAAAAATTATTGACAGCAGTAGTTGATGGGCAATTACCAAAATTGTTTTGGAAAGTTGCTGATAAGTTTAATATGGCTGTAAAGATATGGCCAGAAGATGAAATAGCAAGAGTTTTATCAAAATTAAATGATTTAGAAAAAATGTGTAGAACAACTGGTATGCAACCAGAAATTTTAATTCGTGATTTTTCGTTAAAGTTGTCTGTGCGTGCTGCAAA
>JAGHTM010000141.1 GCA_018065345.1 Candidatus Enterousia merdequi
TCTAGTGGTGCAAATGGTGCATGGTTTACAGCCAGTAAATTTTTTTGGATTTTATACATATCTTTTAAGCTGTATGCGTATTTATTAGATTCTTGTTGCATGTGCTTTTCTATCATACGTAATACGTATGTGCCATGACAATGTGTGTAAAGAATCATATTTCTAAAGTTATCTATTACTTCGTCGGTAGGCAGCATTTGGTCATTTGGACTTAATAATCTTGGTAGGAATGCGAAATTAAAAATATCGTGAACATAATTAGGATATGTGTTGCATAATGGATACGATCTGTTCAAAGATGCAATTTCATCCAATGTTGTGCTTTTGCAATATTTTTGCAAACTATCTGTATCACGAAATTCGCGAAACATATTCAAACGGTCAATACTGCTGTTACGGTCGCGGAATTTATAATAAGCCGAATATATGTCCAATCCTGATGTTATATTGTTCAAATACAGTGTCTTTGCTATGGTAAGACAATAATTGCGGGCCCATCCTTCGGTGTTTGTGTTTTCGCCACCCAATATAAATATACATGGGCGCGATAAATCCATTACCTCTGCTTGGATTGGGATACCAGGGTTTTCAAGGTTTACTTTTACAAAATGAACAGTACTTATATCTTGCATATTTATAATATAATACAAAAAAAACATTTGTCAAGTAGTGTGGTAGTTTATTTTTGATTTGGGTTAGTGGGCTAAACGTGAGTTGTTAGACCAAGTTTTTTGTGGTATAATCATTGTTGAAATATAAAAAAGGTATATAAATGGCGGAATTAGTTGTTCATGGTGTTGTACAAGGTCAAGAAATTTCAAAATGTGACGAAAACGCAAGAAAAGTTTGTGAATTGTATTATATCGGTGCAACAGGCATAAGAAGTGATATAAAACGGTTGCCTGATAATCGTATGGCGTATAGTTTGCTTTTTTATGGTGAACCAAACAAACCTTTTATTAGTTATAGTGGGCGCTCAGGGTCTTATTTTGGAATGACATTATTTTTACAAAATCAACAAGTGGCAAACCCAGATTATTTGTTCAAAATATTGCTGGCTACATATAATCATTATGTAAAAGGAAAATTTATACAAGAACTTCCGAGTGGTGTAAAGAAGTGGTTGGTTGGAACATTACAAGATTCTTCTGATGCTGTGGCAACACAAGTTGGACAAGGTTTTCAACAAATAATAAAACAAAATCCAGGATTGCTGAAATTTCAACCTTTACTACCGTTACAACATTCTGGTCGTGATTATTAATAGTTTGATTTTTTTAGCCAAAATATATGAATTAAATCCGCGCAAGGCTTATAAAACTCTATTTATTTGTTGGGGTAGTTAAAATTAACTGTCGTGATGGTGGCAGGATTAGAAAGTTTTTGTGTTTAATTTATTTTTGTTATACAGCGTTTTGTGATATAATTACTGTTACCGCATGTCCTGTAATGCGTCAACAATAAACATATTGCTATATCCTTAGATTTTAATGTTTTCAGAAGCTCTTAATAAAGTTTCTTTAGTGTTGCAGAAAAATATTTTAAAATATAGAGATACAAAAAATCTCCACCAAATAAATTCAGCAGGGATAAACAATTGTCACAATATCAATTTACTCACAGCATTCTGGATGAATTTCACAAGCTGTCTCATAACCCATTGTCGCAATTTCGTGAGTACAACTAATACCTGGTTCGGGTCTTACCCAAGGACCGTAAAACGCAAAAGCTGTACCAACAACACCAATTGCAACTAACACAAGTGCTAACATCAATGATTTTTTCATTTGGATTTCTCCTTTACTTATATAAGTTTAAAATGTAGATGATCAGTCTACATAGAATGTTTTACATCATAATTTATTGTTTGTCGACAAAATTTTTATAAAAATACTGATTTTGCATCACAGTTTTTTGACATACAAAACGCCTTGTTTTTATTTTTTTGATAATAATAAGTGGCAGATTTCTGGTTTTTTTTATTGCTGGTTAAAAATCTGCTTACAATGTTATTATAAAAAAAGATCCTAGAAAATCTAGGAAATTTTTTTGGTTGGAGCGCACGTCACCTCGATACGCAATAATAAAAATCAATAAAAACACCCAAAAGGGTGTTTTTGTTTATTTTGGTTGTGCTGTCTGTGCAATTCGCGAGAACTCTTATCCCTTGGTCAGGAAATTGAACAGGTGAAAGATAAGTTATTTTTTCTTTTGAATGACAATCATTATATGGGCACTTAGTGATAGCATATCTGGATGCTCACAAATTGAAAAATGTAAATCCAACCATTTTTTGTAATGTTTTTTGTTTTTGGAAATTTCATTAAATTCTTTATGTGTATTTTGGTTTGGCCATTCCAAAGCAACCGTATGTAATAATTTTGTATTTTTTGCTGTTTTTAATACCAAATCTTTTAATTCGCTTGGCCAAAAGAAGTGCGCATACGAACAGCCAACAAACCAATTGTCATCACCAGTTGTTGTTAATAAATTTGTTTCTTTCCAAAAATCGTATTCGTTTTTATGACCATATGTCGCAATATATTGCGTAAAATCTTTGACACATAAATTTAATACAGCAGGCCTTGCCATAACAGAAATAAATATTGGTGCTCCAGGTTTCGCCACACGAACAAGTTCTTTGATTGCTTTCTTTCTGTCTTGTTCTGTGCGCAAGTGCGACAAAGGCCCACCAACACACAAAACCATACCAAAAGAATTGTCTTTGTATGGTAAATTTGTAATAGAACCTAAATCAACAGAATCAACAAAATTTCCAACACGATATTGCTTAATTTTACGCTTTGCTAATTCTAACTCTTTATCAGATATATCAAGCAAGGTCATATGATAACCTTGTTTTGCTAAATCAATTGTATAACGCCCCGGCCCACCGCCAGCATCCAAGATTTTCATACCAGGTTTAAGATATTTTTTATAAAAATATTCAGTAGTTTGAAATTCAAGCATATGAGATGCGTCTTTTGTGGTGCGCACAAATTCTTGTTCTGCAGATTGATTATAAAAATCCCGAACAGACACACCATTTGTCTTTTTTTTAGGTTTAATAAACAATTTTTTTATAAATTTAAACATAATACTCTCCACAAATTATTAACATTTTACCACAAAAAGTTCGAAAGTGGTAGGAAAATAGCGAATTTTGAAAACACAACTTTCGAACTCTGTGAAAGTATTAGAAATCTAAACAAAAACCGCCCTTTTTAGGGCGGTTGTGCATCTTGGTTGGAGCGCACGTCACCTCGATACGCAATAATAAAAATCAATAAAAACTCTAATTAACCATATCCGTTTTTATGATTTTTCTAATTGTGTATTCTCGTATTGGTCATGCATGCCGATGGCACTCTGACCGATC
>JAGHTM010000123.1 GCA_018065345.1 Candidatus Enterousia merdequi
AAGCTAGGACTATACTGGACAGAGCTAGCGTTATATAGGGATACGCACATAAGGGATTTGTAAATAAATAGACATATATACATTGGTGTAGGTGGGAAAGGATATGGGGTATGGGATATATATGGGGCACTCCGGTAGGTATATGGGGGATGGGAGATGGAAGTACCGGTATATATTGTTACGGTTTAGATAGGAATACGCTGCAGAATTTTTTCAATATTTTTACCCAGACTAAGTAAATCTAAGATATCCCTTACACGACCAATGTTCAACCCTCTGAGCCACATTTTACAACCCTTCGCAAAAAGCAGTTTGTCGAAGGGTTTTTTCAAGTAAAAACAAGCACTTTTGTCTGTTAGTACACCAGCCATACGACTACATGGCAAATATAGTATTTCTGCCTTGAAAAATCCGCTTTTATACCTATATAAACATCAATAATAAAGGTATAAAAATGGGAAAGACAGAAATTGCACCACAAATAGATTGGAACAAAGACAAATTAGGCATCAAAGATAATGTCATTGGCTTCGCTAATATTTTAAAACAAGAAAAATACACACAGGACGGAACTTCAAAAGTGTATTCTATTTCTGCAGAATTTGGTATTGGTAAGACGTTTTTTTGTGAACATTTACAGGATGTTTTAAAACAGGACGGCATACCTGTATCAATGTTAAACATCTGGAAAATGGATTTTTATGAAAACCCTCTTGTTCCGTTGCTTATCAACTTACAACAGACCTACACAATGTATTCGAATACACCTGAAGCTTTCCCTAATCCGAAAAAACTGTTAAATATGTTTAAATCTTTAGTGGCAGGTATTTCTGTTGAAGCTCATGCGCCACTGTTTGGCAAAATTGTTATTGATGGCGAAAAAATCATAAACTGTCATGAGAATCTGAAAAACACAGAAGCAAAAAACAGCATTTACACCGAATACAAACAATTCGAAACAGAATTAAACAATTTAAAATCTTTTCTGGGCGATTGGGCAAAAAGCATGAATAAGCCCATAGTCATTATAATCGATGAACTAGATCGATGCCGTCCGGATTATGCCGTTAAGACGTTGGAAATATTAAAGCATTTCTTTGATATTAAAGGTTTTGTGTTTGTTCTTGCTATTGATGAAGAACAATTAAAAAACTCTGTAGAAACTTTATTTGGGACTAAAAACTTTGACGGTTATAAACGTAAATTTATCAATAACTCTTTCATTCTTCCTGCACCAAACAAAGTAAAATTTACTGATTTTTTATATGACAAATCTGGATTATCAAATGTTGTAAAACAAATCGAATCCTGTGAAAAAGATTTGGTATTTAAGACGGTTCTAAAAGATATGGAATTACGATATGTTAGCAATGATCCGGCTCTCCAAAAGGAGCGAGATTATAATAACAGTCAAACTTCTGAGCAAATTATTAAACATTATTTTGCAGCTTATAGTATATGGTTTAAATTCTCTTTACGTCAAATGGAACAAATTTTTGATAGATTGGTTTTATTCTCAAAATATATTTTGAATTGCGATGAATTGTATTCGCCAGATTTAGCAGTATTTTTAATATGTTTACATGAATTCGATTTGGCAATATATAACAAATTGCGTTCTTCTTCCAGCAAAGTTTATGGTCAACACGGTGGATTATTAAAGCATATTTATAGCACCAACAAAACAGAAGCCTCGCTTGCACGAGTTATTTATAAAGATGACTCAGACACAATGTTTGACACTCTAGATCGTAATCTAATTCCAAAAGTTCCTGAAATTCTTGGTTTTTCAGCGATCGGTTCCTTTAATCAACAACATACCGTTATCATTCACGATAACGTAGATCGTTTCTTTGTTGCTGAAGAGTCGCAACAACATCCACTGACTTGGATTGTTGAAATACAGGATCATGAGACAGGGAAACGGTCAATGGCGCAAAATAATGGCAGAGTAGCTGTTATAACCAATTCTAAACGTGATGCCGCTTGGAAAGAACCACCTGCCGATGTAGACACTGCAACACAATTTGATTTAGAGCAATTCCGCAAAGATTATTTTGATAAAACGGATTTCATTTTGAATTTTAAATAACGACATCGTATTTAAAATCGCTATTCTTTGATTTCAATTATGATTTCAATATTGATTTCATCATTGATTTCAGTAATGAGTCGAACGTATTTTTTTAAGCAAAACCAAGCCTTTCGCTCATTTATTACCGAGTTTGATAATATGGTTTTCAAAAATTCGCGTTTTTTTGAGTTTATCGAACAATTCATGATTGTTGCCGCCTGTCCAGGTGCTGATGTTTTGTTTAGTAAGAATACTGTAAAAACACATGAAAAAAGTCTTTACCAAGAATACTTTCATAGTATATAATGAAGTTATCATAATTATCATAGGAAGGGATTATGCTGAATAAAGATAAACTTAATGCTTTGCTAACAGAATACAAATCTGACTTTTCTGCCCAATGGGAAAAAGAAAACTACAAAAGAATTGCGATCAAGCACTTTCAAGACAATTGGGATATAGACGCCAAGAACTTTCACGAAATGTTGAAGAATAGTCTTAAAAAAGCTGGAAATTTACTGTTAAGTGCAAATTTCTTTCCAGGTGGCATGATTCAAAATTTTGCAGAAAGATATCCTGAACAAGTACGCAAAATGTTTCGGAATTTATTCGATGAAACAAAAGATTTGGCAGAACGCATTGAAAACTTTAAACAAGCTGCTGATAAATTATTAGAAAAATATCAACAGAAAGAAAATGCCGCTAATCATTATCAAACAGAAAATTCCATCAGCACATATTTATGGTTACATAATCCCGATAAATATTATATTTATAAGTTCAGCGAATACAAAAGCGTTGTTAATGCATTGGATGCGGAATACAAGGTATTATGGGGAAAATCAATAGACAATTTAATTTCTTGCTTTGCGTTGTATGATGAAGTCTGCAAAATAATCGAGCAAGATAACGAACTTGCTGATTTGGTTCGTACACATACAGACAATCAACACTTTAAGGACAAAAACTTCAAGGTAACAACAGTTGATTTTTGTTTCTTTGTTTCACGTAAAAAAGACACAGGAGAAGTTATGGCAAAAACAAACAATGTCACAAGCCAAACGAACCACTGGTGGTTAACAGCCAATCCAAGCATCTGGAAATTCTCTGATATTATTATAGGTTCTGAACAATATTATACTTTGCTTAATTCTAACGGCAACCCAAGAAAGATTCCTCAGAATTTCCGAGATGCAAAAGCGGACGACTTGATTATAGGATACGAAGCTTCCCCTAAAAAAATGATTACCGCATTGTGTAAGGTAACTAAAAAAGATAAAGAAAAGCTGTATTTCACAAAAATTAAAGATTTTGTAAATCCTGTTGATTATCAAACCCTAAAAGCAATACCAGAACTGGCGGATTTAGAATTCTTCAAAAACCCAAACGGTAGTCTGTTTAAAGTAACAGAAATGGAATACAATGCCATCATGGACTTAATTGATGATGGTAATGCCCAACCAAATCTGTTAAACAGCGTAACATCTTTTGATAAATATACGAAAAAAGAGTTTTTGAGAGATGTGTTTATGTCATCAGAAAAATATGACGAATTGGTTGATCTATTAAAAACCAAGAAGAATATTATTTTACAGGGCGCACCGGGTGTTGGTAAAACATATGCCGCTGAACGCCTTGCGTATTCCATAATGGGCAGCAAGGATAAATCGCGTGTCAAATTCATTCAGTTCCACCAAAACTATTCATATGAAGATTTTGTTATAGGATATAAACCAACAAATACAGGATTTGAACTGAAACGAGGCGTATTTTATGAATTCTGCATGAAAGCGGCGAACGACCCATCACAAGATTATTTCTTTATAATCGATGAAATCAATCGCGGAAACATGAGCAAAATCTTCGGTGAATTGCTTATGATGATAGAATCTGACTATAGAAACAAACCTGTACAATTGGCATACACAAAGGATTCTTTTATTGTGCCAGAAAACCTACATATCATCGGCATGATGAATACTGCAGACCGTAGCTTAGCCATGATAGATTACGCTTTGCGTCGCAGATTTAGTTTTGTAAATATGGAGCCAGGGTTTAACACTGCAGGATTTAAGAAATATCTTGAACGAAACCCTAAATTTAAGGCATTAACAGCAAAGATTGTTGAATTAAACGCAAAAATTACAGCAGACGCATCTTTAGGGAAAGGTTTTTGTATCGGGCACAGCTATTTGTGCAAACCTGATTCTGATATAAAATCGATCATAAAATACGATTTGATACCATTGATTGAAGAATATTGGTTTGACAATGAAACAACTCAGAAACAACACATAACCTTTCTGGAAGAGCTTGTTAAATGATTATCGACAAAGGTATCCGTATAAAAAATATTTACTATATGCTCAGCTATGCTTTTGAATTTATAAAGCATACTGGCTATTCAAATATGGATACCGAAGAATTTGAGAACATTCACGATTTGTTTGCGGCTATATTAGCCCAAGGGATGGCTTATCAATTAAAAAAAGGGCTATACAAAGAATACGTACATAAAAGCGACAATTTATCAACTGTACGTGGCAAAATAAACATTACAGAAACTATTCGCAACAAGATCCTGCAAAGACGCATTATAAATTGCGAGTTTGATGAATTGTCAGAAAATAATATTTACAATCAGATTATCAAATGTACAGCATCATTATTGCTTCGTCATGGTAATGTTGAAGCCAAGTATAAATCGCGTTTAAAGCAGAGTTTATTGTTTTTTTCAAATGTTGATGATATTGATTTAAAAACCGTAAAATGGGGTGCAATAACCTTTCATAGAAACAATCAAAACTACAGAATATTAATAAATATATGCAATCTATTGGCACGAGGCCTATTACAAACAACCAACAATGGACACACTAAATTAGCTACTTTTATTGACGAACAAAGTATGTGCCGTTTGTACGAAAAATTTATATTAGAATATTACAAACAAGAACACAGCAATACAGTTAAATCAGAAGCGTTGCAAATTCCTTGGGTTTTAGATGATGATAATCAAAATCTGTTACCAATTATGCAAACAGACATTACACTAACTAGGAAAGGTAAAAATAGGCAAGACATACTGATTATCGATGCAAAATATTACCGAAATACGCTATCAAGCAACAATCACTCTGATAAATTAACACTGCATTCAGGCAATATGTATCAAATATTCACCTATGTAAAGAATAAAGATGCGGATTTGTTGCGTAAAAACATACAGCACAGGGTTTCTGGAATGCTGCTGTACGCAAAAACAGAAGAACAAATCACACTTGATAATTCATATCAAATGAGTGGGAATAATATATGTGTAAAAAACCTTGATCTAAACCAAGACTTTTCTGAAATACGAAAACAATTAGACCAAATCTTAACCGACTGTTTTGACACTTTAACATATTAACGTCAAACACTTTGCTTTACACCCTATGGCGCATTCGTGTAATCTTTTAGAAAGATTTCGCAAACTCTACTCAGGCTAGTAAATTCTTCTGGATTTTCTACCCGATACGTGCGAGTTATCTCGAGCCACAGTTAACACCGTTCCTAAAAGGAGCGGTTTTTATTTATCACATCATATTGACTTTTTACTTCTTGAATATAAAATGTTATTTATATCTAGGAGCAGCCTATGTCCATATATGTTGCGGGCATTGATTTCGGAACTACTAATTCATCAGCAGCCATTTCCGATGGCAAAGTTGTGCAAATGATAGATGTAGAAAAAGGTAAAGATACAATACCTACTGCTTTGTTTTTTCCTGATAAATCTAATCAAATACTCTATGGCCGAGAAGCCCAAACAAAATACACCAGCGAAGAAAATCCTGGCCGTTTTATGCGCAGTATGAAACGTATATTAGGAACGTCTTTAATGCAAGAAGGAACTGTTATCAATGGTAAATCTGTAAGCTTTGATGATATCGTTGGTTATTTTATAAAACACATAAAACAAAAGATCGATAAAGCCGCCGGACAAAATGTAGAAAGCGTTGTTATGGGGCGACCTGTTCACTTTTGTGACGACGACCCAGAAGGTGACAAGCGCGCCGAACAAGAACTGAAAAAAATTGCCCTGGCTGCTGGATTTAAACATGTAGCATTTCAATACGAACCTATTGCTGCAGCTTTTGCTCACGAACAAAATATAACATCTGATAAATTAGCTTTTGTGGTAGACATTGGTGGTGGAACTTCTGACTTTACTGTTATCAGATTATCACCAAACAGAAAATTTAATTTTGATAGAACCTCTGATGTTTTAGCAAACACAGGCGTTCGCATAGGCGGTAATGATTTCGATAAAGATTTATCTATAAAATCTTTTATGCCTTGCTTTGGTTTAGGAACAAAATATAAAACTTATAACAAAGATATTTATTTACCAACAGGACCTTTTATCAGCCTGTCAACTTGGAGTTCTGTTAATGAAGTTTATAATTACAAGACATTAAATATGGTAAAAGATTATGTTGTTTGGGGTTTAGAACCAGAAAAGACTCAACGCCTTTACGAAATCATAGAAAATCGCTTGGGACATCAAAATCTGGATTATGTGGAAAATGCAAAAATTGCTTTATCAGAAATAGCAGAATACGATATTAAACTAGACTTTTTATCAGATGCACCAACAATTCATATAAATCGTGAACTATTTGAAAAAGCTATTGAACAAAATGTTAAAAAAATCGAAAAATCAGTTCAAGAATGTTTGAATAAGGCAAAAGTCAAAAACACTGATATAGAGTTGGTAATTTTAACTGGTGGTTCAACCGAAATTCCATATATTAACAACGCAATGCAATCATATTTTCCAAAAGCTAAAGTTTCTTCTGAAAATAAAATGGCTAGTGTAGGTTTAGGACTAGCATATGATGCCATGCGCCGTTTTTATAAAAAACCATAAATTGTAAGTTATTATTTCAGACATTATACATAGGAGTCTTCCATATGTCTGCATGCAATTAATTTCTTTAATCTTTTTATATTTTGTTCTCTAGAAACCCAACTTAATTCTGGATGTGCAAAACTCATTAAAAACATGCATATACAATAAAAGAATTGTCGTGATTTAAAACCATTATCCATCTTCTTTCCATATCCAATTTCCAAGAATTTTTGTGGTTCACCAAACATATATCTAAATTCATAAGCAGGGTCTGCATAATGAAAAGCACCAAAATCTATTACTCCTGTTATTTGATAATCTTTTGTTGACACCATTATATTATTAAAATGCAAATCTGCATGACACGGCAACAAATCAATTGATTTTGCAGTTTGTTCAAAATTCAATAAACTATTATTAATAATTGATATTTCTTCTTTGGTTAACTGTTTTTGTAAACCAGGTGTAAACCATTTATAAAAATTATCTTTCTGATATTCAGCAGAACGTATTAATCTATTTTGTAACTTTGATACCTTAATAGAATTAATTTCTGCGTAAATCTTTCCGTATTCAATTAAAAAATTTTCACGTATTTTTTTAGGCAAATTTCTATATATTTCATACGAAAAAGGATTACCGTCAATTTTTTCTTCTATTATTATTTCACGACCATCTGATAACAATCCATGATTTATCATATTTGGTGTAATAAAATTTACTTTATTTTTAATATATTCCAAAACATCACTTTCAGAATTTTGATACTCATTTATACTGTTGCTTTTTGATACTTTTACTACATATTTATTATTGATATCCCAGGTTTTAGCAAATAAACCTTCACCCAAAAATTTAATATCCTTTATAGAAACATCAGAAATATTTTCTAATAAAAACAGATATATTTCATTTTCCATTTCTAACTTTATCTATATTTACAACAATTTGCAAATTACTTACAAACAATATAATCATTATACTAAAACAAACTCATTATCTGCTACAATCAATTAAGATAAAACATCTTTGCAATTCATGATGTTTATCTCATTTTTTGAATATCTAAAATTTCTGTTCTAAATGTTCCCAAAGGAATTTTTACCACACGTTTTTCACCAACCTTTGCACCCATTAAAGGAGATACAATTGGTGCATTATAACTAAATAATGCTTTCTTATGATCTTGTCCTCCAACAGGTACAACACCTATTGTTCTTTCACGAATTTCGGTATTTACAATATTTTCCTCTCTTACTTTAACCCAACAATAAATACCCACAACAGTTGGTTTATTTGGAACAACGTCTGAAAAAACATAATAAATTTCAACTTCTCGCACAGCTTGAAACAATCTATCTTCTGCTAATTTTTCTTCTCTTGTTGCATTTTCATAAGCAAAATTATCATGCCATGCATTTGTATCACCTTCAAAAGCAACTTTTTTATCAAGTCTTATTCGATCCAAATCTGCTTGTAATTTGGCAATTCTTTCCGTACATAATTTTAAATATTCTTTAGTAACAAAAGTTTTCATTTATACGTCCCTTATTCAAATAATAATTCTGGTGTTTCACGACTATTTATTCCAATTTCGCGATATAAGTCTTCTGTATTACAAGACACAATTTTTTTATCACCCAAACCACATCCATCTATAATTTCTTGATACAAACCTGTATCATCAGATTCTATTTCTATATATGGTCTCAACCTTGGCCATTGATCTATATCTATTTCTGCATTCTTATACCTGTATTGAGTTCTTATTTTTTCTTGAACATTTCTTTTTGCAAAACCTAATGCAACCAGAAGTCTATCTGCTTCATCAACAGAATCTACTTTTATCTCATATTCTGCAACTTTTTGTATAGAATCTGTATTTTTATCAAAAACATGTTTAACCGTTAAAGTCACATTACCGTTTGTATCACGCAAACGCACCCATTTATTTGGATTTATATGTAATGATTGTATTTTATTAATAATAGGTAATGTAGTAAACTCATCTATATTATCTATTACATCTATAATATCTGGTAAATGTTGTACAGAATATTGTTCTATTACAGGTATAATATCTGCATCTGGCAATAAATCTTCAGCTTCCAATAATATTGTTTTTAATTTTTGTTTATATGCATAAACCGTCAACAAATTGACATTTGTTTTTAACATATCTATAGCTTCTGATAACCTGTGAGATATTGTAGGTAAATCATAAGTATATATTTTCTGTTTTGTTTTAAATATGAATTCTGCACCAAAATCACGCAACTTTTGTTCAGCTTCTTGAACATCAACATCTAAAATTTTTATTTCTTTTTCAAACATATTACACCTGCCATGTTTACAGAATAAAACAATATAATTGAAAATTCAACTTATATTACTTGTTAACCAGATATCCGCAATCATATAATTACCAGCAATATTTCTGAATTTTGAAAAATTAACATTATGAAATTTTGCTATTAATAATTCCTTAAATTCAGATTCATTCAGATAACGTTCACCAACATCATGTAAAAATTTCCCATCAAAACCATCGGTATCAATTACCAATAAATATGAAAACACAAGTATTCAGCAATATATCAAGCTTTATATTACAGCAGTAATATTTGTAAATATTTGTTGATATATTGAATATTGTGACATAAAATCAATACGATAATGAATTTTTAAGGGTTTAAAAATGGCACAACAAACATATAAAATGCGGTTGTTTAAAATTATTGGCACAGAAGATGTTTATATCGACAATTTATTACGATCCGACAACATACAAGATAGTGAAACTTTAGGTTGTGGGTTTGATAATTTTCTTTTTGTAAGAAAAACTGTTTCTGATGACCATATTGAATTATACGTCGCTCGTTCTGATAAAAACGATATTGCAATTGTGCAAAATAACAATATAACAGAACAAAAACTTGAAGAAGGCCAAACTGCGATACATCAAGGAATGTTTTGCATAATATACCATAATTATGTTTTACTTGTCACAGAAAAAAATATGCAAATATATTGGCTGAAACAATATCTAAAAATAAAATTTAATGCCGAATATAAAATAGAACCTGTTGTTGTTGATAATCTAGCAACACATATTAAAGACGTTTCAGGGATACAGTTTGCTGGATTACAGGATATCCAATCCGATGATGAAGCAGTAAATAATATATTAAAAAAGACCAAAGAATCTGCTTCAGCTGATCTATTTCAAAAATACGAAATGGGAATCGTCATTAGTCTTGTTCCAAAACGTTTTCCAAAAAAATTGGATTTACAGCGAAATGTGATGGAAAAACAACAAGAAATTGATAACACAGTAAAAATATTTGTAGAAAATTGCGAATCTGATAATTTTTTAATCCGGTTAAAAAACGGCAAATACGTTAATAGCAACAAGTTTTATGTATCCGGAATATTCACAATGCCTAATGTGTTGAATTTAGAATTCAGAACTGATAAAATATTTACCATACTTAGGGAGTGGAAAAACAAACTAATAGCTGACAGGACCATAAAAAATGATGTTAAATAGTATACTATCTTTTTTCACCTGGTTTGCAAAATGGGATTCCAGCAATTACATAAGCTACAGTCTAACTTATGTGTCGATAGTAGTCGGAATTTTAATGGTTATCCTTGACAATTTAAGCAAAGATAAATCTGAACATAACACACGTGATTATAAAATTGTAGCTATTGCATTTAAAAAACGAAAATTATGCAGAATTAAAACATTATTCTTTTTGTTGTTATCTCTGATTTTCTTGGCTTTGATTGGTGAGCTATGTAAACAAATTCACGTATTGTATGGGATAATAAATTTTATTTATATTGTTTTATCAATTTTTACTATTTACAAAACCCTAGCATTGCCACTTGATATTATCCGGGAAGTAAAAAAACAAATTTAATATATAAAAAAAGATTCACTTTTTACCAAAAATACAGTATTCTTAAAAGTGAGATACAAAGTGGGATACAAATTATACCAAAAAATCTCGGTTTTTCGGGAAAAAGGTTAGATTTCCAAGCATTTCAGAAAAGTGGCTTGGAACCAGTTGCCCGAGCCAAAAATTAGCCGTAAATTCTTGAATTTACGGCATTTATTTTATCCACGCCTATGGCAATTTGTTCCGGTATAGCATCCTCAAAAACATTATTTTTTACACAAAATTACACATTTTTACACCATTTTGAAAATAATTTTACATATTTCTACACCACAAGGCCGATTTTTTACACCACAAAATACGATTTTCAAGTATTTTCAATATATTATAAAAGTCAGAACAACGGACGGCTCGTCCGTGTGTCGCTTTACGCATTTTTCAATCAGCAATAAACCGCCTGCACATAGCGGATTTCTAATGTTTTTACAATATCCGAATACTTTTTGAAGTCAACTATAAAATGATGTTTCTTTGTAACAAACAACTGGACGTTTATAGAAAGATATTGATGAATGCAACACCCCTAAAATGATTGTTGATGAAGTACAAACATTTTTGGGAAATTGAACCAAGTAATAAAATTGATTTTATCATGCTCTACTTCGCTTCATGCCGATCATTACACGAGTTAGAGAACGCCATACGCAGAACTAACAACGGCAACCCAACTGCCGGCAGACATGGTTGCTCCGCCGCATCCAGCACAAGTTATTCCAAATGGTTGCATTGTGGAAACATCGTTTCTAAACAAAATACTAACAAGGCCTGTGAACACAAACTCTGTTCATATACTCGACAAGAACATCCACATTCGTTGTCGGACAATCTAAAAAACATTTTTGTTTAAGGTGCAAATGATACATTCTTAACTTTTTAGCGTTTTTTATCGCACATTTTTCTGATTCTGGCGAATTCACAATTACATCATAATCAATCGCCTTGTTGGTCTTGGGGTCATATTCAGGAAAATACCGCCTTGTTTTTCTCTCTATTTCTCTTTTATTTAGAACAGCAGTTGTGTATTCAAAATGCAAAACAGCCCATAATTCAAATTGCGGATTAGAAAAAACACAATTGACTTTATTTGGCTCGACTTTGTCTAAAGACGAACATTTCGACAATACGGTACATAATTGTCGTTTTTCTGTTCTATTAGCCAATTTATTATCGTTATCAAGCACAATAAATACAACTGCATTAGGGTATTTAGCTTTGCTAGTCGTGGCAATAGCATACAATTGCTCCACTCCTGTTTTACTCATAGCATTAGGAATTATTCTTATGTTCCTAGGTTCTCTAAAATGTCTAGCAACATATGCCCCAAAATATTCCGGCTCTGTTTTTTTACCCTCACAAACAATTACAATCTTTACTTGTTGTGCTAAACGATTTTCAACGATATGCCTTTTAGGCAAAAAACGTCTCCCTGACATATCTATAACTCCCCAACCAATTTGGCTAAGCTGTCAATACCACCTAGATATGGTATCCCACCAAATCGACCTTCTAGATACCCTGTCTTATAATCATAATTACTTCTTACATCAGTAAATGTTGATAAAGGATATATAACCGAATTGGCCTTTTGTGGATCTTTTTCTATAAACCAAATTTCATCTCTTGTTAGTGTATCGGGAGACATTAACGATACATCGTGTGTTGTCGCCACAAGTTGTGCCCCACATTTATTGATGCGTCTATCATGGAACATTTCTACTATTTTTTTTATTATCAAAGGATGCAAACCTTTATCTAATTCATCGGCAATATATACCCCCCCCCCTTTCAGAAACATTGGCAATATTTGTGTTAGTATTCGCAAATAATTTTCTGTCCCATCACTTTCTTCTCCGCCATTCAATTTTTTATTCAAGCCCTTATGCTCAAACAACGGGAAATAAAATATATCTTCTGAAATATTTAAATTGTCCAAATTAGCATCTGTTATTTTTTTCATCAACTCCAAACGCGCCTTATCGGGCATTTTTTCAATGCTAAAACCGGTAATTCCAACATCTGCATGTTTTAAAAATGATGACACCAAATCTTTTAATTCCGGATCATCAAAAAGCTGTTTTATTAAGCCCTTACTTTTTTCTTTTGCTAAAAAGTTATAAGCATCAGAATAAGGCTCTATATTTCGCAAATTTAATATTTCCAGAATAGTTACATCTTTTCTAGTATTTAATCTTTCTTTTACTTCGTCTTTTATGCTTTTGCTTATCGAGATATTCTTATGCCAACTCACGTTAACGCCATCTCTTACAAATAAACGTTTTAACGAATTATTACTATTGAAAGTGCAAAATTCTTCAAACAATATCTCACTCTTGGAATATTTAACACAATACTCATATATTATATCGTCTATAACAAACTCGAATTCGAAAGCTATAGGAGCAGAATTTTTATCAAAAGTGACACCTGGCATTTTTGTATCAACACTTGTATTTATCCTTTTTAACAATCTGGATATCACATTTATAATCTCCATAAAATTGCTTTTTCCAGAAGCATTCGCACCATACAATAGTGTTACAGGTAAAATATTTTCACTTTTTTTAGACCTCACTTCAATAAAATCAAAACGCGAATCTGAAGAATACTTTGTTTCCGCTGTAAAAAATATTTCTTGTGGTTCTTCGTTAAAAGAATAAAAGTTTTCGACCTTTATTCGTCTCAAATTTTTCAAAGCCATAATACATCCTTATGGTATATACGAGACCAATTATTACATAATTTTATAAAAAAGTCAAGAATTTTGTAATTTTTTTTCAAAAAAATACGTTTTTGGTGTTCACACAAAAAAAACATTAGTGCTTACCCCATTTCTCAACCTCTCATAAATCACCCAGCGCACACCTTATCTGTTCGGAAACATTCAATCCACCAGCATTTTTACTGGCCATAACAAACACACCTTTGCCGTCTGATTGTTTCTGCCATAATTGCCCTATATTTTCTTTTTCTTTGGTATCGTCAGTACTTAAAAGATGCCCACCTTTATATTCAACAACCAATATTCTACCATCGTTCATCAGCGCAACAAAATCTGGATAAAAATAATCTGAGCTTGTTGGCAACCGGAAAGAATTTGGATGGCGAGCAACGTTGCGCACCCAATATGCCACATTCGGCAAACTATCTATTGCCTTTGCACATTCTATTTCTTCTTCTGTATCCATAACTGGTATTTTGGTACTACCTAAAAAGTGTTTTTGGAATTTATAATTGCCATGATATGTTGGTAATCCATCATACATATGATCTTTGAATTCTACACCAAAATCGAAATCCAATTTTACACGTTCCGGGTGACCAAACATATATTGATTAAAGTTATCTTTACGAGCTTTTTGACGTGCCGCATCAATTTTTGCCTTAATCTTATTCAACAATGCATATTTTGCCATCATAAGTTCAGCCATCGGCAAGTATCTTTCATTTTGCAATGATTCCACCAGTTTACGCAACCATTCCACCATAATTGGTTGAGGTATATCATCTTGATGTAATCTTGAATCTAACCAATGTATCAAATTTGCAGCGGTCCAGCTTTCTACCTCGATGGAATCCATTGTCAATTGTTCGTTGGATGCTGTGAAGGCGAGTTTGTTCCCGTCAATATCTATAACGTATCCTGTTCCCTGTTGTTCTATAGAAAATTCTGCTGGAGTTAATACCGGTTTCGTATACTCTTCTATATTCCAATCAGATTGTTCAAAAATAATATCTGGCTCTGCCAACACAAAACTGTCTTGTTCTGCAAATTGGATACATACAGTAGGAACTTTGAACTCTTTATTTTGAGTGGCAAATGATTGTTCTTTTTCTTCATGTTGAAAATTGTAAAACTTTGTTCTTACTTCATTCGCCTTAGTCGCTGTCATATTTTGACACAACAGTTCAACATCTTCCTGTTTCGTTTCATCTGTGAAGACAATTGTTTTATTATTATTTTCTAGTTTTATTGTTTGTGGAACAAACAGCCCATCCAATGGTTTGTCTAAATCAATCTTGTTTTGCTCTGGACGCCCAAACAATCCTGGAATTTCCACCGGCTTTTGTTGTATTGCACTCTGCGCCTCATTACTATCAAAACCACGTTTTTGCAACGCTTGCACCAATTCTTCTGCTGCCTGACCTGCGAAACCATCTTTCATAACATATGCATATGCTTTATTTAATGCAGAGATTTTACGATTCTTAGCATACGGCATTCTCATTACACGCCCCAATAACTGGATTACCGCTGTATTACTGCGAACATTTGCCAAAGAACACAAAACATAAGCAAAAGAACAATCCCATCCCTCTTTCAGTGCCTCAACGGTGATGATGTATTTTACCTTGCAATCTTTTGAAAACACATCTATCCCATCAAGCTCTTTTTGCTCTCCTGTTACGATAGCTATTTCCTCTTTTGGAATGTTCATAACATCTGTTAAATAATTATTCAACGACTCAACGTTATGTTCGCCATTTTTGTCTTGTGCTTGAAAAAGAATAATTGGTCTGACATAATCTTTTTCATTTGCTGCCGCATCTTCTAATTCTTTGCGCTTAGCTATTGCCTCTGTTATTGCCTGTTCCCAATCTTCGTGTTCACGTAATTCTATAGGCAGTTTGATCATTTCTTCTTCTTTCAACTCTGCCGCACGAACATTGTATAAAGTGTTATTGTTTGTTTGCGGTGTTGCTGTCATTTCCACAATTGCCGCAGGATTCAAACGACCAAAAGTATCTTGGGTTAAGGCCGATATCTCATTATGTGCCTCATCAACGATCATTATCGGATGCAAATGATTTATTAAATTTGCAAAAGAAAACTTGAGTTGCCCCTTATCATCCAGCTCCATTGATTGGGTAGCGTTTATCTTTGTGAAATGTGGTTCTAAATTTTCGTTGTGTGCATATACGTTATACTTTTCTGTTTTACTTTGTCTGAACGCTTGTATTGTGGTCACAACAATACATGCGCCGTTCTCAACATCAGCTGGTCTGATATTAAATTTTTCCTCTAAATCAAAAACCCTTATCTTGCCATTAAATTGCTCATCTAAAACTTTTCTATATGGATGACGAGGATTCTTTAATGCCTCTGACGTTTGTCTGCGGATAGAATCACTCGGCACTATCCATAATACAAAAGGATTTTCAGTTTCACACCAAGTGTCAGCGACAATCTTGATTGCGTGTGCGCCCACAATGGTTTTTCCACCACCTGTTGGTATTTTTATACACACTCTTGGTGTGTTTTTTATATTATCCCATACAACATAGTCAGACTTTAATGCACCTAAACGTGTAGCTATTTCAAAATCAGATGTTATGTTTGTAAAAGCTGCCTTTGGGCCAGCGATACGACACTGTTCAAAAAATTTCTGTAACACATTAAGTGTTTGTATTTGATAGTTCTTTAGTTGCATTATTTTACCTTTATGTCATAAGGTGTTTGTTTGAATTCTATGTTATTTTCACGCATACGTGTTGTTCCAAGACGTGATGCTTCGCCATAAACAATCAACTTGTCATACTCGACATTACCTAAGTCCGCTTTTATAACATCTAACGTTTTACTGGTTAAAACATTTCCACCATCAACACGTTTATCACGCAAAATTCCGTTATATAGTAGCGCATAAGCTGTGCCTTTATAGACACCTAATACTGTTGATTTTTGTTTTGGTTTATCAAACGGTGTCTTAGTTTCATAAAACCAAAGGTGAGCCGATAACTGTTCATACGTAATATTTGTTGTTACGTGTCCATCTTCATCAAATATTGCATCACCCAATTCGTAGAAACGAAAACCACCGCCACCTTGCCAATTTACAGCCTTAGAAATACCACCTTGTTCGCCATCAATAACCGCTTTTAATCTCGGTACACAATGGGTGGTTGCCTGATTTCCAAGTTCTATACCAATATATCTACGAACCATCTTATGTGCCACTGCTGCTGTTGTTCCGGATCCAAGAAATGAATCAAGAACAAGATCTCCGGGGTTTGATGCTAACGTAATAACTTTCTGTATAAGTCTTTCTGGTTTTGGTGTAGAGAACACATCATTTTGAAACAATGTTTTTATTTCTTTTTTTCCTTCTTGGTTGTCACCAACATCATCTCTTAACCATAAAGTCAACGGAACAATACCGTCTTTAACCTCTGATAAAAAACGCTTAATTCTAGGGACATTAGAGCCGTCTGGTCCAAAATATATACGATTATCTGCAACCATTTCATTAAATTTTTCCTTACTAACACGCCAACAATATTCAGCTGGGGGTAAAATCTTTCTACCGCTTGGGGTTGTTATTTCATATACTCTGGATTTTGTTCTCGGTCCAGCTTGGATTGGTCCTGATGCCCAAGGACCTCTTGGATCATTATCTGGATTAGAAAATCTAGAATCCGCCTCCAATGTTCTTGGAAGTTGATTCATTTGAAACAATTCGTTATTTTTACAATAAACCAATATATAATCAGTTGATCTAGAAAATGTTTTTTTCAGATTTATAGGCGCATAAGAACGTTGCCAAACCACCTCATCAACAAAGTTTTTTCTTCCAAACACTTCGTCACACAATATCTTTAAATAAGCATGTTCATCAGCATCTATAGAAATCCATATTGATCCACATTCACTCAACAAATCACGCAACAATTCCAAGCGTGGATACATCATTGATAACCATGTTGTGTGTTCTAGATTATCGTCATAGTGCTCAAATGCTGAACCTGTATTATAAGGCGGATCTATATATATACACTTTATTTGACCTGCATAAAATGGCAATAAGGCTTTCAAGGCCTCTAAATTATCACCATGTATAATCATGTTGTCTGTGTCTTTATCACCATAACTATACTTTGGATCTTCTTTTAACAACCGGTATTCTGCTTTTCCGGCTTTCTTTATATCTTCATCTCTGGTTAACCATTTCAATATCGGCATTTTTTTCTTTTCCTTTATGAAAAAGGTAGCCCAAAACAAAGGGTAAAGTCAAGAAGAACAA
Source organism: Candidatus Enterousia merdequi (assembly GCA_018065345.1). Classification (GTDB taxonomy): domain Bacteria; phylum Pseudomonadota; class Alphaproteobacteria; order Rs-D84; family Rs-D84; genus Enterousia; species Enterousia merdequi. The sequence goes on from JAGHTM010000123.1 coordinate 17,959, forward strand.
TGAAAACACACACATTTCCGTGCGTGTTACTAAAAAACTATTGTAACTTGTCTTTTATTCCTAACTCTTTACGCATGTTTGTTGCTAATTTTACTATTTTATCTGCTATTTCATTTGATTTTTCCTCTATTTTTCTCTGGTCTTTCATTTTATCATAGCAATTCCATATCTCCGTATCCAATTTATAGTATTCATCATAAATTTTTTTGGAGGAATATATTAACATTTTTCCCTGCAATTCATTAAACATCGTTTTGCACTTTTGCGGCCACTCGTGACTACGACGATATTTTTCATGTTCCATCAACACTTGACATACGGCGATATACAACTCTTCACGTTTTTGTTTTATATAAACTCCTCGACTACGTTTACTTTGCAGCCATTCCCAGAAACCAGTAAAACCACCTGTCAACAATGTACCGAGAATGATGCCAAATAATTGAGATGAAAAAAAATCGGACCATGTCATTATTTACCTCTTTTGATATATTTATTTTGCTATCAAAATACTAGTATAAAACAGACGTTTTATCAACAGCTTTTAGTTTACAAAATCGCATCGAAATCGCCACGATTTCGTTTCTTATTTAAATATTCATTAGATTTCTCATATAAATTCTTATTTCAGAATTGATTTTTGTGTTAAAAAAACATTGATAAAAGGGTATTTAAATATGTTTTAGACCAATTACAAAATTACATATTTCTACACCACTTTGTGTGACACCACACCAACTACACACAAAAAAGCGCTGATTTCTGCGGTGCACATAATGTTTTTACTACACGGGACAATTCGCTGTTAATCCGTATGTCACTGGTTCGGTGCAGAAAAACTAACCACACATAATGAAGCCTTGTTCAGCGATGCCGGAAGAATACCTGTTCTTATAAACACACCATATATTGAAGAATAAAAAAATGGAGATTTTTTAAATCCCCAATTTTTTCAGTTTTTTATTCCAATCTTTTTGTTTTTCTTCAAATTTCATAGAAAGAGCCGCACTACTTGATTTTAATATTTTATCTTCGTCAACTTCTGGCCAATTTGCATATTTAGGATTTTTCTTTGCTTTTATGTAGTAATTATACGCTTTCTTACCATTAAAAAGTATATTCTTGCCATTTAATTTAAAAAGGTCGTTATAAACCTCGTTCTTTATATGTTTATCAGCGCTCGTATTTTTACCATTATCGTCTCTGTCGCAATATTTTATTACATCCCACAAACCGATACCTTTGTCTTTTAATGCTTCAAAATCGCCAAATTTTATTCCTAAAAGTTCCCAAAATTTGTTTGTGGGGTTTGAATAATATTTATTGCACTTTAATGATTCTTCGCCTGGAAATGTTCCCAATATTACAACTTTTGCAGCATCAATATTAAACGGTTTTATTTTATGACGAGACAAAATTGTTTTTTTCAACAAGGTTTTTATATTCATATTTTATGCCTTTATAACTTTCTGTATCACTTCTAGCATTTGCCGGTCACAAAAATCAATAAAATTCTTACTGACTTCATCACCGTTATGTATTCCAAGATTATCATAACACATTTCTGAAACAAAAAACAACCGAATCTTATAGTTGACTTTATTAAGATACAAAAATAACCTTTTCCATAAAATCCATTATATCTATTTTTTGCTTCCAATAATCCATTAGCAAATCAAAATTTAGAATTATAAATTGTTTTATCTGTTGTATATCTGTGTCAGATATAATGATTTTACTGTTACACCCAAGTATTTTTGGAGTTTTAGATATAGATATAAAAATCATATTTTCAGATCTTATATCAGAATAATTGTTTTGAAAAGCAAGTTTTGGTTCGTTATTCTTAGTTTTCCGTTCAATACCTATATCGTCAACCCACAGAAAGACCGCTAAGCCCGTAACATGTTTTGGAATTACAGTCATCCACATATCTTGCTCATCTTGTGTCATATTTCTTTTTCTTGTTTCCCAATTCAAAAACAAACCTGTCTATTTGTTTCATCGGCGGATAACCATGATTATATTTTTTTAAACTTGATTGATATTGCTTATAAAATTTCCACCATTTAATAATTTCTTCTGCAGAAACGGTTTTTGAAAATTTTATTGTTTCACCATCAATGCAGGGTTTTAATTTATTATTTAATTCGTCAACTCCCTGTTTGAAAAATCTGTCGTATGCAGGTGTTATACCAATAGTACCTAATATAATTTTCGTTACTAATGTATTAGTTAATGTTGAATCTGTCTTCAAATTTTTATTTTTAATGTACTCTGAATAATACTTTATATAAGCTTTGTTTAACTTTTTTATTAGGTCGTTAAAATATTTTTCAAACCCTTCTTCGTTGTCAAGTCTTGGTTTCCACAATTTTGAACAGCATAAGGTTTTTATGGCATTTTTATGAATAGTATAATCATAATTTAACAAAAAAGAGGAACCTCTATACATACCCCAACTGGCTAAATAAAACCCCAAATGTAATTCGGCTAATTCCATTTTTTCTTTAGACCCTTCTATTTGGTCATGATTTTGTTGAAAAAAATCATAACAATGCTTCCAAGACAAATATCTTGTATTTGTCTTGTCTCTTTTTTTGCTATTTTTAATGGTTTTTTGTATCGCTTTTTGTATTTCTGTCATATTTTTCTTCTTTTATTCTGTTTCATATGTTATACCACTAACGTATTTTTTGATATCTTATCCACGCAGTTTGTCGGTTATGGTTACTAATTCTTCATCTGAAATATACGCAGTATGCATACGCACAGGCATACACCCCGCATCACTAAATAACATATCACCAAAAGGCAACAACTGTTCTGCACCTTTTTCATCTAAGATTGCGTTTGAATCTTTACCGGTCTGTGTTTGGAAAGATACACGCGTTGGACAGTTAGCTTTAATAATGTTAGTAATAACATCAGAAGAACATCTTTGGGTTGCTATTACAAGATGTATTCCTGTGGCCCGAGCCTTTTGGAGCAAATATTGAATATTAGATTCAACATCTTTTTTTGCAATAACCATAAGATCTGCTAATTCATCTATTGCAACAATAATATATGGCATATCGTTTTTATGTGTCTTTTCTTTATATTCTTTGATTGTTTTTACCTTATGTTGCTTTAAGATTTGATACCTTTCTTCCATAGTCTGTACCATAGATTTTAAAATATTAATAGCTTCATAAGTATCATTTATAATTGGCATATATAAATGTTTTTCTTTTTCCCATTTGTTTATTCCAGCAAATTCTACGCTTTTTGGATCTATTATTATAAATTGGCATTCTGACGGTTTTAATTTTTCAGACAATGATTTTAGCATAGATTTCAGCAAATTCGTTTTGCCAGACCCTGTTCTTCCACCTATCAATAAATGTGGAAATTTTTGCAAATCGCTAATCATTATATTACCCAAAGTATCTGTTCCAAGAACAACAGGTAATGTTGCCTTGGATGTTTGAAATTCTTTACTTTGCAGTAATTTATTAAGGGATATCGTTTGACCAACTTCTTTCGGAACCTCAAAAACAACAGTTTGATTGTTATAATCAGGACGAACACGACCACTAACCAGTTGTGCCAATTTAGTCGCCTTATTCATATTGAAATTATCATCTGGTTTATAGATGAAGTTATTTACCTTTGGTCCCTCTTGAATATCTAATAAACTCCCCTTAAAAGCATTACCAATATTGTTATAAAAATTTACCACTAATTCTTGATCTTTTGTTAATGTCATTAGTCCGCTCCTTTATTGCTTAAATTTTGATATTTTCATCATAAATAATCCATTTTTAATATACTGTCATGATACATCAAACAAGATTAAAAGTGAAATCCTATTTTTACTTTATGTTCACGACAATTTTTAACCTGTTGTTCCTGACGCAATCTGGATAACAATTCGGCTTTATCGGTAATATCCAGTAAATCGGCTTGATTTTTTACCACCACAAAATCCCCAGGCGCAAGATTTACCAAATCAACAATTTCGTCTTTTGATACATCTTGGTTGAAAAAATCTTTAAAAGCGGCTATCACTTGATCTGGTTTTAAGAAATCATATTTAACTTTGAAAGAAAATCTACGCAGAGCCGCTTTATCTATATTAGCCATCAAATTAGTTGTACAAACAAACGGATATTCAGCAGCTTCCATTTGGGTTAACATTTCATTAACACTGCTTACTTCCCAAGAATGTCCGGCATGAGTACGATCCATCAAAAAAACATCTGCTTCATCAAAAACTAACATAGCTTTTTTTGCATGTGCTTCCTGAAAAGCTTTTGCAATATTTTGTTCGGTTTCACCAACCCATTTACTGTTTATATCGCTTGCACGTTTTTTTATTATTTTCATGCCCAATAAATCAGCCAAATATTCACAGAAAGCGGTTTTTCCTGTACCTGGTGCACCATAAAGACACACTGAAAAATTTTTCAAATTTTTATTTTTGATTTGATTTGCTAATTTTTCTAAGTCAATATCTGTATTCAACAATTTTGTATTAAACTTTACACCATTCGACTTTTTATTTCTTGATGGTTTACCTGTTATAGCCTGACTTAAATGTTCCAAAGTATAATCGACAAAATTAATATTGTTCACAATTTTTGCGTTTTTTACAGCGGTTTCTATCATAGATATTGGCACCTGATATTTATTTATCAACCTCTTGATATCTTCATCAGAACTTTTGAGTTCATACTTTTCAAATATACGTTTCCATGCATTAATTTTTGCATGTTCGTCTGGGTTAGAAACTTCTAACGCAATTGAAAATCTACGAACATACGCTTTATCCATATCTTCCAAATTATTTGTTATCCATATCACTGGACGTTTATTGTTTTCCAATATACGATTTATATATAATTTACTGGGGCTATGTCTGCTAAACGGGTCAAAAGAAAACACATCTTCTGCTTCGTCAAACAAAACGACTGATTTTTCTTCATTTTTTAATACGGTTTGCACCTGCGCAAGATTTGAAAATCTATCATCTTTTTCTTGTTGTTTTTCAGATGTGGTATACAAATTTAACCCCACACAATCACAAATAGTTTTCGCCATTTCGGTTTTTCCTGTTCCTGGCGAACCATACAAAAGGATGTTTATTCCTTTACTATTTGAATTAATCCCATTGGTTAAAATTTCGGATACTTTATCAAAATCATCTGCTATATAATCAAAATTTTCACGGTTTAGAGTTGTTGATAAAGGACTACCAACCAAAACATCACGCACTTCTTTACAACTTTTAAAGTTCATTGTTAATAAACCTAAAAATGTTTTATTAAATTCATTATCACCATAACGATTTTTTAATATGCCAGATTCAAACAATGGTCCATTTTGAGCAAATGCTTCCCTGATTTCTTGTTCTGGCATTTTGCATACAGTAGCTATAAAATCCGAATTATTTTCATTAAAAAAATAATTAAGGTCTATATCGTCGTTATAACAACCTAACAAATTACGTAATATCAGGTTATTTTTCATACAAACTAAAAATTGCAATAATCGTCTGCAATTATCTGGTAAATCAAATGTTTCACATACCATTGTAAAATTTTTATCAAAATCAGGTTTTGTTATATCGACTTTATAATCATCCTTTCTGGCATCAACCATTTTTGATACATGTTGGTATAAATTGTCGTCTGACAATAAACTGTTACGCCATAATTTACCATTCAATAAATATCTGACAAACTCTATTTTATCGTCATCAGGGGCCAATTTATCACCATTATTTAATACATCTCGCAAACAAAATCCGAATAAATCAGAAGAGTATTTGGAAATTTTATGAATAAAAAAATCCGTATCTTCTGGTTCATATTCGCTGTTTACTATATTTCTTAAATAACACAAAATAATTTGCCTATCTTTTATGTTCATGGGTAGCCTCTTTTGCTTGGTTCAAATTTAATATAACCAACCCTTTGGACAAAAACGGTCCATTTTTCTTTACTTATAAACAAATATTTGATATCATACTGGCATATAAACCAGAGAGGCAAAATGTCTGAATTACGCAACAATTATAAAAAAACAGATATAAAATTAAATCTTATTAACGAATTACGTGCCAATTATATGACCCGCGAAGATATCCGGAATTTTTTATCGTCTGAATATAAGCGTTTGGGTAAAACACCTGCTGATTGTAAAAATATTGCAGAATATAAAGTAAGTGAAAGAACTGTTAAACGCACAATAGATTCTATCAAAGATTCATATGGCGACCAACTGGAAGAAGAAGCCGGCGCATATAAATTAGATTTACACGATTTTCCAGATACAATCAACGACACTGAAATTCGAGCTTTGGAGTTTGCTATCCAAAAAACAGCAAATAATTTAAACGAGCACAAATTACTGGAAAACCTGAAAGCCAAACTAACCACCAGATTATACCGTAAAATTGAACACACAGAACCACGGAAAGCGGCTAGCAAGATAAACGACATAGATCAAATGATAAACGCTGATTTTGCTTTTGTTGGTCCGCACCCAGACATAAAATTTGATTCAAACATTAAATCCCTGATAGATTCTGCAATCAGCAAACAACATGAAATACGCTTTAAGTATCACGATCGCGAACATAATGTATGTCCTTTGGGAATTATGTATGGCCCAAATAATGTTTATCTTGTTGCTTATATTTGTAAAAATGGCAAGGTCTGCACCGACCCTAGACATTATATTGTATCTAATATTACAGATGTGATTGATACAGGTAATCGGTTTAACAAAGATAATACTTTTTCATTAAAAACATATGCCAAAGATATGTTTGGAATTTATAACGATGGTGCTGTATATGATGTGGAATGGTTAATCAAAAATCCAGAAATTATAAAATTAGTAAAAAAATATCAATTCCATCCAACACAAAAATTCATAAATAATCCAAACGGTACATTGACAATAAAAATGCGTACTGGCGGTTTGCGCGCAATCAGTACATATTTGACCCAATGGTGTGGCGATATCATACCAGTTAGACCAAAAGAATTATTGGGTGAATACAAAAATCTATTAAAAAAATGTCTGGATTCTATTAAATAAAAAACAAAAATATGGATTACAACTTAGCAGTAATTACACACAATGAATTCTGTACAAAATACAACAGGTTAAAAAATCTGCTATAAAAAATACTCTTGAAAAAACAACATTACTATCTCAGTTTTTTAGTTTTATTTTACTTTTTCCCTAACATATTACCGAAACCCGTTCTATTTTTGTTATGTTGATGCTTTTACATATTCTTTAGAAAGATTTCGCATACTCTACCCAAACTAGTAAATTCTTCTGGATTTTCTGCCCGATATGAGCGAGTTATCTCGAGCCAAGTTGGACATCCCTTGAAATTCACTATAGTTTCAAGGGATTTTTTTAGAGAAATCTGCACATTACAGCCATCTATAAAAAAGTTAGAGGTCAGCATTTTTATTAGTACCCTTTTTTTATCAAAACCTCTAACTTTTAGCCTGTAATGGCTGTTTTCTGCCACTTTTATT
>JAGHTM010000146.1 GCA_018065345.1 Candidatus Enterousia merdequi
TGTCAAAATTTGGCATAAAACCACATTGTTGCATATGGTCCATAAGTTTGCCAAAAATTTCCCAATATTTTGCAGTATTCATTAAATATATAGGTTTATGAGATTCTCCGACTTGTTGTTTTGTCATAATATCTGTCATTTCATCCAAAGTACCAATTCCACCAGGTAAAATAACGAAAGCATCAGATAATTCAAACATTTCTTCTTTGCGTTCAGAAAGTTTTTCTACGATTTTAACAGGTATTTCTGTGTGCGCTGGTTCTTGGGAAGATACTACATGTGTTGTTGAAATACCGATAACTTCACCACCGTTTTCTATGGCAGAACTTGAAACAGTCCCCATTAAGCCAACATCGCCACCACCAAAAACAAGAGTTAGTTTGTTTCTGGCTAGTAATTCTCCAACACGTCTGGCATCACGTGTAAATTGAGGGTCGTTACCAAACATATGACCGCAATATACGGCTACAGATTTTATTTTTTCAGACATATTATTTTTCCTTTCTTTTTCAAAATTATACCATAAAATAGATTCGTTATGAATCAGAAATTTATTGATTTTATTCTTAGGTATAAAAGCAAAAAAATGGCGCTTGGCGTTAGTGGTGGCGTTGATTCTATGTGTTTGCTTTATTGGTTACATAATGTTGGGGCAGATGTTGTTTGTTTGCATGTGAATCATAAATTACGTCCCCAAGCAGATATTGAAACTGAATATGTTAAAAATATTTGTGAACAATTAAATATACCTTGTCATATTTTTTATTGGGATGGCGAAAAACCAGAAAATGGATTGGAAGCTGCTGCACGTGAAGCACGTTATAAAATGATGACTGATTTTTGTCATGAAAATAATATTGAATATCTTGTGACTGCTCATCAAAGCGATGACCAAATAGAAACATTTTTGATGAATTTATCTCGTGGAAGTGGTTTATATGGTTTGTCAGCAATGTTACAAGAATCTGAACGAGACGGTATAAAAATACTTCGCCCATTATTAGAAGTGCCACGCAGTGAAATCAAAAAATATTGTGAAGATAATAACATTAAATATTTTGTTGATTCTATGAACAGTGATGAACATTATACCCGTGTAAAAATTCGTAATAATCGACATGTTTTGAACGATGAATTGGGAATATCTGATAGTCGTATTTTATTAGCAATACAAAATCTTGGCAGAACACGTGAATGGATGGATAAATACATATCAGCACGCATAGATTTAGTGATTCGTTCTTGGGGTGCTATGTTCGTATCATCTTTTTTATTTGACGAAGCAGAAGAAATTAGATTAAAGTTGCTTGGGACTTTGATTCAGCGGGTTGGTAGGAATAAATACCCAGTGCGCTTGAAATCTTTGCAATCTACACTAATTAAGTTAGAGAAAGATTGTAAATTGACGCTGGGACACTGTACTATTCGAAGATTAAATGACAGAATTCTAATCGTTCCAGAAGGTAAAAGAACAAGTTTTAGGAAAAGACATGAAAAAAGAAAATAGCATATTTAAGAAAAAAGACGGTTCTAAATTTTATTTAATTGCTTTTACAACTTTATTTTTGTTGTTGATTGCAAGAATAATTTTCTTTGGAAATACAAATCCTTTGGTGTTAAATAATCCAGAACAGAAAGCACCTATCGAATTGTCTTTTTCTGATGTTTTGCGTCGTGCGAATGATATTAAAACAATGGAAATCAAAAAAGATGATGTTGCAACCGGGGTTTTGAAAGATGGAACGCCTTATAAAGCGACTATCACATATAATCCTGAATTATTAGAAAAAATTTCTAAGAACGGTGCAACAGTATCTATAAATAATAAAGATTCTATGTGGGATGGAATCGCCAGATGGTTGCCTATATTATTAAGTTTTCTGTTTATTATTTGGATATTGCGTATGCTGCGTGGTGGTGGAAACGGTGGTGGTGGAATTACACGTAGTTTGATTGGTCAAAATCCGACAAAAATTACAACAGGAAAAACAAAAACGACTTTCAAAGATGTTGCTGGGATAGATGCAGAAAAACAAGAATTGATGGAAGTAGTTGATTTCTTGAAAAATAAAGAAAAGTTTAAGGCTTTGGGGGCTCGTGTGCCACGTGGAATATTGTTATCTGGTGAGCCAGGAACTGGAAAAACTTTGCTTGCACGCGCTGTTGCAGGAGAAGCAAATGTTCCGTTTTTTGCTACTTCGGGAAGTGATTTTTCTGGAATTATTGTTGGACTTGGGGTTGCTAAAATCAAAGAAATATTTGAACTAGCAAAGCGAAATGCACCATGTATTTTGTTTATGGATGAAATAGACGCTATTGGACAAAGTCGTAGCAAACATACTATCAACGATAATGACCGCGAACAGACTTTGAATCAATTATTGATAGAGATGGACGGGTTTTCAAATGAAACAGGAATTATAGTAATTGCAGCAACGAATCGTCCTGATATGTTAGATGCAGCGCTTTTGCGCCCTGGTCGTTTTGATAGACAGATACACATAGAATTACCAAATCTGGAAGGCAGAAAAGATATTTTGAATTTACATGCACAAAAATATAAATTAGATGAACATGTCAATATGTTGGATGTTGCACGTGGAACAACTGGATTCAGTGGTGCAGATTTGGAAAATTTGTTAAACGAAGCCGCTTTGCGTGCTGTTCATGTTGGTCATAAAACGGTTGAACAAAGTGATATAGAAGAAGCTCGTGATAAAATATTAATGGGGCCAGTTAAAAACCGTAAAATGCGCCCAGAAGATATAAAATTGACGGCTTATCATGAAGCAGGACACGCTTTTGTTGGTGTGCATTACAGTAATGTGACAGACCCAATCCACAAAGCCACAATTGTTCCACGTGGACGTGCTTTGGGAATGGTTCAACATTTGCCAGTTGATGACAAAGTTTCAATGACCATGGAAGAAGTTCGTGCTAATTTATCTGTTGATTTGGCTGGACGTGCTGCTGAAGAAGTTTTCTTTGGTAAAAATAAAATCACAACGGGTGCTGCAAGCGATATAGAAATGGCAACGCATCTTGCAAGACGGTCAATTACAATGGCTGGATTGTCTGATAAAATTGGTTTGGTTGCAGTAAACCAAGTTAATGCATTTGGTCAAAAAATATCTTTGGAAAACGCTTCTGAAAAAACTGCAGAAATTGTTGATAGTGAAATTCGTAATTGGTTAGATAATGCGTATAAAGATGCTAAAAATCTGGTGTCTAAGAATAAAGTCGTTGTTGAAAAATTAGCGAAAGCATTATTGGATAAAGAAACGCTTTCTGGTGATGAAATTCGTGAAATTGTTTTGGGTAAAAAGACAACAAAAAAAACATCCAAAAAAACAAATGCAAAAAAATAATGAAGTAAAATTTGAAGTTTTACATTTACCACCAACAAATACTAATTCTTTGTTGGTGTCTGTTGGAACTGACGCTGTTATTTTTGACCCATGGGGCAAGGCAGCTGATTGGGAACGTGTTTTATTAGAACGTGGTTTGAAATTATATGCTGTTTATGCAACGCATGGACATCCGGATCATATATCGGCAGGGCCTGCTTTGGCGCGTGCTTTTAATGTTGATTGGTATATGAATCAAAATGATAATTATTTAATTGGCTGGGGTAATGAATTGTTAGATATGTTCGGAATACCCCATATTCACGAAAATTATAAAAAACCTTTAAATATATCTGCAGGAACTGTCGAGATATTGCCAGATATAAAAATGGAAATCATAGAAAGCCCTGGACACACACCTGGTGGTTTAATGTTTTATTTTCCAAAATATAAAATACTTTTAACAGGGGATACTTTGTTCGCAGAAAGTTTTGGAAGATATGATTTCCCAGGTGGGGATTATGAACATTTGATGGAATCTATCCATAACTTATATAATCTAGATTTAGATGATGATGTTTATGTAGTTCACGGACATGGTCAAGATACTACGATAGAATGGTTAAAAAATCATAACAATTTTTTCAAAGCGTAAATATCAGAACACGATTTATACCGGATAAATCTTGGGCTGTGCGTTCGTATTTCCAACCGTAAAATTTGAATATTTTTATAACTTGATTTGATTGACCAACACCAATTTCAAGGTATATTTTTCCGTCTTGTTTAATAAGATTCAATGCGTTTTTTGCAATTTGTTCATATGCCATTAAACCGTCATTTTTTGCATAAAGTGCAATTTCAGGGTCAAATTTTGCCATGTTATTGACGCGTTTGTCACCATATTTGATATAAGGTGGATTGGAAACAATAATGTCGAATTTTTCGTTTGATTTGAATTTCTCAAAATCAGCGTGCTTGGTTTGTATATCTAATTTTAATTTTTTTATGTTTTTACGTGCAACACGCAAAGCTGATTTCGATTTGTCCAGGGCAACACCTGACAAATCAGAAATATTTTTACAAAGTGCGCATATTATACAACCTGTTCCAGTTCCCATATCTAATATTCTGCGAGGTTTGTTTTCAATAGAATCTTGAATAACGCATTCCACTAGTGTTTCAGTATCTGGACGAGGATCAAGCGTATGTTTATTTGTGTAAAAATCTATACCATAAAACCATTTAGAATGAATTATTTTTGCAACTGGCATACCGCGTTTTAATAAATGCGCATAATAAAAAGTCTGAATTTTAGACATTTTTTTACAGCGAGAAGTAATGATTCTTGCTATGTGTGGGTCGCTTGCGTTTTTTAAGATTTCAAATGCTTGATTTATATTCATATTTTTATTATAATAGCCCTCATGAAAAAAGCAAAATATATATTAAAAAAGATTAACACCAAATTGGTAACATCTTGTAAGAAGTGTGGTAATATAAACGTATTATCTCGTATTGTTTTATGGATAGCAGTTGCGATGGCTGTGATTGCGTTGGGGGTTGTTTGTTTTTACAAACCTGCACGCGATGCTGTGTTTTCTAACGAATCTCATACTGTCATAGAAGTAAAATCTGGGGATACTTTGTCCAGTATTTTGGGAAATCAAGGTTTTTCTATGCGAGACATAGATACAATTTCAAAAAATTTGAAAAAAGATGCAGATTTTACAACTTTGCGTGCTGGGCGTGATAAATTTGATTTTGTACGTGAAAATGAAAATGCGCCAATTTCAAAGATTATTATAGATAATGGCCCTTGGAATAAAATTGAAATAGATTGTGGAACACCTGATACTTGGCAATGTCAAAAAATAGAAATTGCACGTGATACACGTGTTGCTTATCAGGAAGGCGAAATTGCCCAAGGAAGCAGTTTTTATCTCTCTGCTATGCAGGCTGGTATTCCAGAAGGAATAATTCTTGATGTATATGATTTATTAGCATTTGAAATGGACTTTGAACGTGATATTCGTGCTGGGCAAAAGTTTTATGTCTTATATGAAGAAAATTTTGCTTCTGATAAAAAAGTCGATAACGGCAGGGTTTTGGCCGTATCTTTTGATGCTTTGCGTGGTAATGTTCAAATGTATCGGTATGAAAAAGCAGATGGACATGCTGGGTATTATGATGAAAATGGGAACGGCGCAATTAAATCTTTGAAAAGAACACCAATAAATAATGCAAAAATCACATCTAAATTTTCTGGAAAACGTAAACATCCTGTGTTGGGGTATACTCGTGCACACAAAGGTGTTGATTTCCGTGCACCAACAGGAACACCAATTCCAGCCGCCGGGGCAGGGCGTGTAGTTGCGCGCAGTTATAATCGTGGCCATGGTAATTTTGTTAAAATCAGACACAATGGCTCTTTTGAAACTTTGTACGGCCATATGTCAAAATTTGCAAAAGGGGTCAAAGTTGGAACAACTGTTCGTCAAGGGCAAATAATTGGGTATGCTGGTTCAACTGGATTATCTACTGGACCACACTTGCATTATGAAATTATTAAAAATGGTGTGCATGTGAATCCGATGACTGTAAAATTGCCAGCAATAGATAATTTGGATGCTAAAGATAAAAAACAGTTTATGGTGAAAAAAGAACTTTTGCTTTCTACGATAAAATCGTTAAAAGGCAACCCAAAACAAATAATACGATTGGAAGAAGAATCTACAAAAGATAGTAAATAAAAAAACGCCCGTTTGGGCGTTTTTATTTTTTTGCAGAAATAAATAATGCAAATATCCAACCAACAAAAGACCAACCGAATAACCATGAACCCACACGTGAGCGCATAGCGTCATATTTTGATTTGCCATTTGCAGCGGCTAAATACGCAGGTGCCAGTAATATACATAAAAATATAAGAACTGCACCAGCATATTTTAATATCAACAAAATATCATTTAACGATACCATTTATATTCCATATTTTGCTTCGTTGTCCAATTTTTCTTCTATGCGAATCAATTGGTTGTATTTTGCCATTCTGTCTGTTCTTGACATAGAACCTGTTTTTATCTGACCTGCATTTGTTGCGACTGCCAAGTCTGCGATAGTCGTATCTTCTGTTTCGCCACTGCGATGAGAAACTATAACACCATAATTCGCATCTTGTGCCATTTTTATTGCGGTCAATGTTTCTGTCAAAGAACCGATTTGATTTACTTTGATAAGTATTGCATTTGCACATTTATTGTCAATACCTTTCTTTAAACGAATCGGATTTGTCACAAAAAGGTCATCACCAACTAATTGACATTTGTTTCCAAGAACGGCGGTCAATTTTTTCCATGATTCCCAATCTTCTTCTGCCAAAGCGTCTTCAATAGAAATTACAGGGTATTTTGAAATAAGTTCTTTGTAAAATTCAATCATTTCATCAGAAGTTTTTTGTGTACCTTCAAAATAATAAATACCTTCTTTGTAAAATTCAGATGATGC
>JAGHTM010000120.1 GCA_018065345.1 Candidatus Enterousia merdequi
GAAAAGCCAAATATTCCAGCAAATCAACAAATTATAAACAGAAGTAAATTTGCAAACAACCTATTTGCTGCATTGTTTGAAAACAATACTTACGTTCAAAATGTAATTAAACGTTACGAACACGAATCCAACAAAGCTTATGGTTTGCGACAAAGACAAAAACGCAAAGAAAAAGCAGAAGCAAAAGAAAGACAACGTATTAACGACAAAAAGAATGCTATCAATACCGTTGTTATTAAAATGCAACCAGATCAAGAAGCAAAAATAGAAGGCAAAAGAATTCGTCAACGTATTCGCGAAATTCATGCACAAATAATAATCATTGATAATCAAAGATAATTTTAATCTGTGATTTTTCTTATTACATCGTCAATATCTTGATTTGTTGGCGTATGTAATAAAGAAAAATCTGCATTATATTGCCCCTTGAACCAAGTTCTTTGACGTTTAGCATATTGATTTGTTTTTGTTATCCAATTTTGAATTGCGTTTTCTTTTGATATTTCCCCACGCAACATAGAACATATTTGCATTGCCCCAATAGCCCTTGTTTCGTCTTGATGATTTGCGATTATATTTTCACATTCGTGTAAAGCACCACCATTTATCATTTCTGGAATACGTTTTGCGATACGTTCAATTAATATTTCACGTGGTGGCAAAATTAAAATCTTGAAAGCATCTGGAATCAAAGCACCAACGCGTGGTTGTTTTTGCCATTTTGATAAATGAATTCCAGTTTCAAAAAAAACTTCCAAAGCACGCGCCATACGTTGTGGATCTGATTTATCAAAATCATTAGACAATATTTGTTTTGCTTGTTCCAAATCATTTTTAACCATTTCACGCGCACGCGTTCTGTTTTCATCGCTTACATTTGGAATAGAAGAAATACCATTTAACAAAACATTTATATAATACCCAGTTCCACCAACAAATATTGGTATTTTACCCAAAGCAACAACTTCATTCAAAGCATCTTTGGCCATTTTCAAATAATCACTCACACTTATATGTTCATCCAAAGAAAGAATTGAAAACAATTTATATGGAACACCGTCTATTTCACTAAAATCACCAGTTTTTCCAGCAAAAGGCGACGCAGATATATTTTCAATACCACGATATATTTGCACGCTGTCGCAATCTATAACAGCACCATTTATTTTACGCGCCAAACTGTGAGCAAAATCAGATTTTCCCGATGCAGTTGGTCCAGTAATGATGATAGGCTTTGTATTCATAGTTTTTATTATATTTAATATTTTTGTATTTCCCAGAAAAAAATCAAATTGTGTTTATTTGCTATTTTATGATAAAATGATTGCATAAAAAAGAAAGGATGAAAAATGAAAAAAATTCGTGTTGCAATAAATGGTTTTGGTCGCATTGGAAGATTGGTTTTGCGCGCTGCACTTGAATCTGGTCGCAAAGATATTGAATTCGTTGCAGTAAATGATTTAGCACCAATTGAACAAAATGCTTTTTTACTGGAATATGATTCTGTACATGGAAAACTTGATATGCCAGTACACATAAAAAACGATTATATTATCGTTGGCAATCAAAAAATCAAATGTATTTCCGAACGCGATTCATCTAAATACCCATGGAAGAAATTAAACATAGATGTTGTAATGGAATGTACTGGGTTATTTACAACCAAAGACAAAGCACGCGTTCATCTGGATTGCGGTGCTAAAAGGGTTCTTGTATCTGCCCCATGCACAGATGCAGATAAAACCATAGTTTATGGTGTAAATGATAACAAATTGACACCACGTGATATCATAGTATCCAACGCATCTTGCACTACAAATTGTCTTGCCCCAGTATTAAATGTTATCGACAAAAAATTTGGCATAATAAATGGCTGGATGACAACAATCCACGCATATACTGGCGACCAACAATTATTAGATAAAACACACAAAGATTTAAGACGCGCACGCGCTGCGAACCTTTCTATGATACCGACAAGCACTGGCGCGGCCAAAGCGATTGGTTTGGTTTTACCAAAATTATCCGGCAAAATGGACGGTACCGCAATACGCGTTCCAACACCTGATGTTTCTGTGGTTGAACTAGTATTAAACACCAAAAAGAAAACAACTGTTGAAAAAGTCAATGAAGTAATGTTGGCATCACAAAGTGGTATTTT
>JAGHTM010000105.1 GCA_018065345.1 Candidatus Enterousia merdequi
ATATTAAAATAAGAAACATGAAACAAAATCATCGTAATTTTATTATAATTTCTAAACACCGTCGTCTTACCCGTATTTGGCAATTTTTCTTTACAGGTTGGGGTTTAACTATGATTGCTATTTTGATAGCAGCATCACTTTTCACAAAACAAATTTTATGGACTCCTATCCAAGCAATAAATATGCACGACATTGTCACAAACCAATTCAAAATGACTAATGCGCAATTCGTTGGAACAGATAAAGACGGCAATCCGTTTAAAATCAAAGCAAAATCCGGTTATCAAGAATATGGAAACACAGATATAATATTTCTTGAAAAACCATCTGGCTCGGTTGTAAGATTGACAGACAAAGGTAAAGTGACTGACAAAATCTCTGCAACCAAGGGTCAATTTAACAGCAAAGAAAAAGTTCTTACTCTTTATAAAAACGTTCGCATTGATTCAAGCAACGGTGATAAAATTTTAACAAATGAAATGGTGATAAAACTATGATAAAAAAATCAGTATTACGTGTTGAACATTTATCAAAAAATTATGGCAAACGTGTTGTGTTGCGTGACATATCTCTTATTGCTAACCAAGGCGAATCGGTTGGATTACTTGGACCAAATGGTGCTGGAAAAACAACTGCTTTTTATTGTATCACTGGACAACTCGCTGCATCAGGCGGACAAATATTTTTGAATTCTCAAGATATTACTCATTTACCTTTTTACCAACGTTCTCGTTTACATATTGGATATTTACCACAAGAAAACAGCGTTTTTCGTGGGTTATCTGTTGAAGACAATATTATGGCTGTTCTTGAAATAGTAGAACCGAATCGCAAGAAACGTGAAGAAAAATTAAATGCTTTGCTTGATGAATTTTCTATTTCTTTTTTAAGAAAAAGTCCTGCAACATCTTTATCTGGTGGCGAAAGACGTCGTGTTGAAATAGCACGTGCTTTGGCAAACGATCCAAAATTTATATTATTGGATGAACCTTTTGCGGGTATTGACCCTATTGCAGTAAATGAAATTCGTGAAATGGTTTCGCAACTTAAAAATCGTGGTCTGGGCGTTATTATCACAGACCATAACGTTCGTGAAACACTTGGAATTACAGACAGAAGTTATGTTTTACATGATGGTCAAATTCTAAAGCACGGAACATCTGATGAAATCGTCAAAGATAAAATGGTAAAAAAAGTATATCTTGGCGAAAATTTCACTATGTAATAACTTTTAAACACTTGAACGAAAGGAGAATATAGACATGTTTGCTATTGAAAAAATTCATGCGCGACAAATAATGGATTCACGCGGGAATCCAACTATTGAATGTGATATAACATTATCAAATGGTGCTTTTGGCCGTGCTTCTGTTCCATCTGGCGCCTCAACAGGTTCTTTTGAAGCATTAGAATTACGAGATGGCGGAAATACATATATGGGCAAAGGTGTATCAAAAGCAATCAAAAATGTTAATGAAATCATAGCCCCTGCTTTGATTGGTATGGATGCAGAAAAGCAATCTGAAATTGATACAAAAATGTTAGAATTAGATGGCACACCAAACAAAGACAAACTTGGTGC
>JAGHTM010000013.1 GCA_018065345.1 Candidatus Enterousia merdequi
GATACTTCGGCTGGTAATACAACTGTTGTTGCGTGTGCTTCTGGTGCTTTGGATGCTTCTAAATTCTTTGCATCGCGTTCTCGCAGGAAAAATGGTGCAAACTTGGTTGATATAGATCAACTGGAAATATGGATAAATCAAACAGAACCAAAGTATATTTCAAAAACATCTGATGATGCAGAAGATTTAATGAAATATTGCTCTGTTGGTCCTGCATATGCCGGTTATATTGATATGTTGGCGGAACTGGAAAAATCAGTTGCTGGAAAAAATATATCAAGCAAGGTTAAACTTTGTGTTGAAGACGCAGGAACATCGAAAGAGGCATCCAACATAACCGATGGTGATTGTCCATATATAAATCCGGTTTATGCAATTTGTGATACACATCCTTATAATCTTCATATGCCAAATGTAGAAATAGAAAAAAGTGAAAATGATAGTGGTTTTGGGAATGTGGCAGAGAAAGCGCAAAATAAATGTATATCTGAAGGATATGGTAGTAATTATTTTTGCAATCAGATTAAATGGGCAGTTGTTAATGGTGATAATTATACAGTAAATTTATGTAATAAGGGTTTTCAACCTGTTAATGCGTCTAATGGTGATTTCGGTTGTAAAAAGTGCGAAACAGGCGTAGCTGAGTGTAATGATGAAATGATGCTTTATAACTGGAATGCTGCTATGCAACATGATGACAAGGTTCAAGAAATAGTTCGGTTGAAAACAACCGTATTATCACAACAGTTATACAAACAATACGAATATTTGAATGCGACTTTGCGCAGATTGAAAACTCAACTGGAAAAGGCTGTTTTAACATCTAATCTTGAAGCCGCCGGCGCAAAAAGTGAAGGGTCGTCTTCGGGGTTACTTGGGGCTAATAATGGTGGTGATAAAGTAATCGTTTTGGCTGGTGCTGAAAATTGTTGGAATACAAATTCGCCTGAAAGTGCGTATTCTTGTATACAAAATAATGTAAATTTAATTAAATCTAATGCCTCAACAAATAAACAAAAAGCCGCAAAACAGTTGGCTAGTACTGCGGATGTAGCAAGACAGTGGGAAATAATAGAAGAAAAAAGTGATTCTTGTAGTGAATATAAAGATGATAAGTATTCTCCTGATGTGAAAGAAATAACAAAATGTGCTAATGCTTTATCTATTGCTGTGGCAAAAAAAATATCTGAAGACAAAAGGGAGTCCCAGAAATACCAATATCGGCCATACTGATATTATATTTTACCGTCCGTTTGGACGGTGTTTTTTTATAATAAATAATTTATTTTGCATAAATTTTTATACAAAATGGTTGACTTTGGGTATTTTAAGTATATAATTTGTATAAAATTTTATGCAAAAGCATAATTTTTAAGTTAACAAAATAACATAAAGAGAAAGTATAATGTCTGACATTGCAATCTTTCAAACAGGCGGAAAACAATACCGTGTTCAAGAAGGCGATATTGTAAAAGTTGAAAAATTAAACGCAACTGGTTCTGTCGAATTTGATCAAGTTTTAATGGTTGGTGACAAAGTTGGAACACCTTTTATTGCTGGTGCAAAAGTTGTCGCTGAAGTAGTCGAACAAAAACGTGATGACAAAGTTTTGGTATTCAAGAAAAAACGTCGCCAAAATTATCGTAGAACTGCCGGTCATCGTCAGTTTATCACTGTTTTGAAAATTAAATCAATCAAGGCCTAACCGACCCACAATCTAAGGAGTGTAATTATGGCACATAAGAAAGCAGGTTCTGCATCAACAAACGGACGCGATTCTGCAGGACGCAGATTAGGCGTGAAAAAAAGTGGTGGTTCACACGTTATTCCTGGAAATATCATTATCCGTCAACGTGGAACATCTGTTCATCCTGGCTTGAATGTCGGTATGGGCAAAGATCACACATTGTTTGCTAAAATCAAAGGAATTGTCACATTCAAACGTGGCAATGGCGACAGAAAAACAGTTTCTGTTGTTCCTGAATCAGAAGCAAAATAATTGAA
>JAGHTM010000044.1 GCA_018065345.1 Candidatus Enterousia merdequi
TATATTTGACCACAGCCAACAATTGATAAACCAACTATCACTAAAGCACAAACGGCTAAAAATTTTTTCATGCTTTTCTCCTTTGTTTTTACTTAGTATAAGAAAAATCTATTCCCCCCGTCAAGACAAAACAATCAGAATTGTGTTTCAAACGAAAGTAAGAAACGTCTTTCATCATCGTATTTGTTCACTTTTAATGGCCAACCCCAAGAAAAGTTCATCGGTCCCATTGGGGTATTCCAATAAATTCCAATACCCACGGATGTTCTCCAATCTTGGTCGATTAAATTATCTATGGTTTCATGTGTTTGCGGATTCATAAAAGTATATTCTTTATGTGGTGGTTTGCCTAAAATACCATAATCTGCAAATACGAAACCTTTGATTTGATATTCGTCTGGAATAAATATTGGGAAGTTCAATTGTGTAGAACCATTTGCTTTCCATAAACCACCAAGAGAATAGTTTTGATAAAAACCGTTTCTTGAACCAACACCAGCAACATCAAAACCACGTAATGATTCCCCCCCAAGGAAATAACGATAAACACGTGGTATATAGTTATCTGCTTCCAAAGATTGTAAATATCCCAGTTCCCAAGATGTGCGTAATTGCCATCTGTCATCCAAGAATTTTACCATAGCGGTCACATCTGCATTATATCGCATAAATGTATTTGTGCCACCAAAACCAGTATATGTAGCACCAAGATTCCCCACAATACCAGTATGTGTATTTTGTTGGAAATTAGAATTCAAATTATAATATCTTAAATTTGTTCCCAAAGAATAAAGATTTGCTTTTTGCCAACCACCTTGTTGTAAATCATAGTTTTGATCAAATGAAGCAGACAAGCGCATTGTTTGTGTCCAATGGTCTGTCAATCTCCAACCAAGTCTTCCAGAAACAGCAAAAGAATCACGGTCGTATCCATATCCACCAAGGCTTGAATATTTATATTGTGTATAAGAAACATCAAATCCACCAGATAATTCACGATTAAACAAAAATGGTTCTGTGAAACTAAATAATGCTTGTCTTTGATATTCTGCAATAGAACCTTTGATTTGGACAACTTGACCACGACCCATAAAATTATTTTCAGTGATTCCAGCATCTACCATAAATCCGTTTATTGTTGACCATCCAATTCCACCAGACAATTCACCGGTTGGTTGTTCTTCAAGTTTTATATCCAAATTCATCATATTTGCATCTGCCAAACGAGTTGGTATCATTTGGACATCTTTGAAATAACGTGTGTGCATTAAATTTTGACGACCTGTTTCAATAGTTTGTAATGAAAAAGGATCGCCTTCGCGCATTGGAAGATGGTGTTCGATAACACTGTCAAAAGTACGAACATTATTCAATAAATTGATACTGTTTATATATATACGATTTGTTTTTTGTATTTTGAAAACAATATCAACAGTTAAAGAATCATCATTTTTTTGCGGCAATGTATCAACGTTTATAAAAGCATATCCATGGTCTGCAACAATACCACGTAAAGCAGATATAGTCTTTTCTATTTCATCAATATTATAAACATCTTTTTTTGATATGGTCAAAGCATCCTTTAATTCTTCATCAGGAACATCATCAAATGGATTGTCGATAGTAATGTTACCGATTTTATATTGTTTCCCTTCATCAACAGTATATTTTATTGAAAAATATTCGCGGTCTTCAGAGAAAAAACCTTTTGCGTCTGTGATACGAAAATCAAGGAATCCGTTGCGTAGATAAAATTGTTGTAAAAGTTGTTGGTCGTACATAATACGGTCTGCGTCATAAACATCAAATTGAGTCATAATACGCCACCAAGCGTGTTCGCGAGAAAGAATTTCTTTTCTTAAAACACTTGAACGGAATTTTTTGTTGTTTTCAAAATCTATATCACGAATATATGTTGGATGACCTTCGTTGATTTCAAAAACAATATTCACACGATTGTTTTCCAAATCAATTTTCTTTGGATTTATTTTTGTTCCAAAAAAACCTTGTCTTTGATAAAGAGTCAATAAACGTTGAACATCGCCACCAATCAAAGATTTATCATAAGAAGAATTTTCTTTGATTTTTATTTCTTTCTTTAAATCTTCTGTGTCAATTTCATCATTACCTTCGACAGTGATTTGATTGACAATAGGTGCTTCTATAACATTGATACTTAAAATATTATCATTTAATTTTACTTCAACTTTTTCAAAATATCCGCTGGATTGTAAATCTTTGGCAATATTGTTTACTGTTTCAGAATTGACCTTATCACCTTTTTTTATGTTTGCTAAAATTCGTATAGATTCTGCATCCATACGTTGATTCCCTTTGACATCAATACGTGACAATTCTGCTGCACTTCCCACAGAAGTCAGTATAAGTAATGGTAATAAAATCAATTTTTTAGTATTCATGTTATCTTGTCTTTTGGCTTGTTTGTTTATATTTTTGTTTTATTATTGTTGAATATCCTTTGATTGCGTATTTGTTCGTGTCGATTTGTTTTGTGACAGAACATATTTCTGCTTTAAGATTGTTTATTTTACGTAATGTTTCCTCCAGCTCTCTTAATATCAAATCTGTATATGACATAATTTATGTTCTTTATTTTATAAACACCCGCGCTATATCATTCCACATAGTAAAAGCAAACAACAATGCGATTAAAATCCAACCAAATAAAATACAATATTCCATTGCCTTGCCACCAAGTTTTCTACGGGTAATTGCTTCTATAATCAATATCAATAAATAGCCACCATCTAATACTGGTAATGGAAGTAAATTTACAACGGCTAAGTTCACAGATATCAAAGCAATAATGGACAAGAATATAAAGAACCCTGCTTCTAATGCGTGACCAGAAACTGGCGCAATAGTGATAAATGAGCCCAGTTGTTTAGAATAACGTTCGCCTGTGATAATTTGTTTTAATACAACTAACTAAGTTTTAGATTGATGATATGTTTCTCGAAGTCCAGAAT
>JAGHTM010000088.1 GCA_018065345.1 Candidatus Enterousia merdequi
AATTTTTCAATTATACGATTTAATAAACTGGTTGGTGTGTCCAGATTAGATAAATCCCATTGTTCGTATATGCGTTTGAATAAATTTTGAACCCCGGTTCCGTGTTCTGCAGATATTGCCAATATAAGAGGTTTTATGATTTGATGAAAAGAATCACTAAATTGATGTTTTAATTTTAACAATTTGTCTTCTTTTTCATTTTCATCAACCAAGTCCCATTTGTTTAATGCTACACATAAAATTTTACCAGCATCATAAACACGCGATGCGATGGATAATGCCTGATTTTCAATGTTTTTAGTTGCATCAACTATTAAAATAACAATGTCTGATTTTTCAATAGCGTCCAAAGATTTTAATGCGGACAATGTTTCAACATCGTCTGTGACGCCAGATTTTCTGCGAAGTCCAGCCGTATCCATTAACACAATATCGCGGCCATAAAAACGTGTTGGTATTTTTACAGTATCACGTGTAATACCTGGGGCATCCATAACAATTTGACGTTTTTCGCCCAATACACGATTTACAAAAGTTGATTTTCCAACATTAGGTTGTCCAAGGACTGCAATTTTGATTTCTTTTTTTTCTTCTTCTAATATTTCAGTGCCACCAATTTTATCCAAGAATTCAAATATGTCATCAAAACCACGTTTGTGTTCTGCAGATATCAAAATAGGTTCGCCAAACCCAAGTTTATAAAAATCATTTATATCTGATAATCTCTTATTTGATTCGCATTTATTGACCAACAAAAGGGCAGGTGCTTTACTTTTTTTATGAACAAGTTTTGCCCATTCTAAATCCATAGGTGACAACCCAACGCGACCATCAACTACAAATAAAATTGCATCTGCATTTGATATAGCGTTTATTGCAATATCTGTCGAATCGTGTGCTATGCCAGATTTAGCGTTTTCAAGCCCGGCAGTATCAAATACTGTCCATGGACGATTAGGCATATTACCAGATACCATATCACGTGTGACCCCAGGTCTGTCGTGAACAAGAGCATCTCTGGAGTTTGTTAGTGCATTAAAAAGTGTTGATTTACCAGTATTAGGACGACCAACTATAACGATTTTTTTCATGTTTTTTTCCATTGATTTTTTATAATTATAAAGCAAAAATATAAATAATCAAATCAAGGGGTGTAAAAAATGAAAGGAAATAGAATTAAAAAAAGAAATTTTTTGCTTAAATTATTAGATATATTCTTTCGCCCTAAATACTTTTTTAGTCGTATAGTTGCTGATGGCAAAATGGAAGATGCTATATTAAAGGCCTTTATTTGGGGACTCGTAGGCGGCATTTTGGTTTTAATAATGAATTTATGCCATGGCAATACATTTAATATTTTTGCTTTGTTCAGAGCAATTATAGTTTTTCCTGTATCTGCTGTCTTGTTGTTGTTTGTTGGTGCTGGTTTGATGATGTTGATATCTGAAATCACAGGTGGCGAACGCGATTGGGAGATTGCAGTCAAAGGTATTGCTTCTATATTTTTTGTGTATCCTTTGGCATTGCTTTTGAATACATTGGCTTTTGATTGTACGTCTATTTGGTTGATTTCTATTTTAGTAGATATTTATATGCTGTTTTTAGTTTATAACATAGCAGTATATTGTATGCGTGGAAAACGTGTCAGTGTATTGTTTGTTATAATGGTCGGTGCTGTGTTATTAGCATCGTTATACATATCAAATTACAGAACTTTGTGGTTTTTGGTTAAAAATATTTCTGCTACATTGACTTGCATAGGGTAATATTAAAAACCAGATTTTATTCCAATAGATAGAAATGGTGTTGTGTCTGCCAACCCACCGGACATCAGTATTGCGGTGTTTTCTGAATATTTATAACGAAATGAAGCAATAACAGTATTTGTATAATCGCCTTGTAATTTTTCATTTGTTATTTTGTCTTTGTGTTCCCATACGTTTGTATCAGAAAACAGATAATTCAAAGAAACAGTGTATTGTAATAAATCATAACTGAATCCTGTGCCAGCAATCAAACCGTCTGCTGATTTATATTCTGGGTTTTTATCATAAATCATACGAAACGATGTTCCCCATATTAAACTGTTGTATTGAAGATTTATTCCCAAAGCGATTTGTGAGCGCCAATCTGCATATACCGATGGAGAATAAGAGTTTTCTTCGTATCCGTTTGGTTTATCCATATAAGACAAAGCCAGAGAATAGGCGGATTTTAATTTTCCGTGTGGTTGTTTGAATTTGAACGCCATGTCAACAGCATAATCATAATCGTCACCACCGGCTGCAAAAGATAATCCGTATTGACCGTATTCTGTTTGACGAGTTGCTAGATTTAATCGCAAAGATTCGTGCCCGCTGACAGCAGTAGTGTCAGAAATTAAAATGCGATTCAAATCAAGTTTCTTATACAATATAGATTTTTCATTTAATCTTAAATGTCCAACATCTGGAAGCCCAAGCCCCATTTTTCGCGCAATAGAATGTGTAAGACCAAATTCTGCGCGTCCATAATTTTTGTCTTCGAATAAAATAAATCCATCATGAACATATTCGCCTTCTTCGGTGCAATCACTGTCGATAGAATAAACAGCACCCAAACGTTGTGACGCGTTTAATTTGTAAATAACTTGACCCTTGACATCCCAATCACTTATAAATTGGTTTTGTTCGTCTTTTGGTTGCAAAGTTCCAATCATTCCGTCCGCATCTAATTTGAAAGTCCAATTATTGATATTGTAATCAAGGGCGTACGCGTTGGAAAATATTCCCATACATAAAACGATGAAAGATATTTTTTTGAAATTCATTTTAATTTTCCGTTTTGATAAGTTTTGGTGTGTTTGATTCTTTTAACATAGCTTCACGCAATTTATTGAAAGCGCGTTCTTCTATTTGACGAACACGTTCGCGCGAAATGTTATATTTTTTTGATAATGTTTCAAGTGTTGCCGCAGGGTCAGATAATCTTCGTGCTTGTAATATTTCACGGTCGCGTTCTGGTAAAAGAGATAAATGTTTTTTTAATAATTCGTATCCACGACGTTTGAATTCAAGTTGTTCTAAACCTTCTTCGATATTTATTTTAGAATCTGCCATATTAGACAACATATCTTTGGCATCAGAATCAGAACTAAGTGGAGCGTTTAATGAAACATCACGTGCAGACATACGGGTTGCGACACGTTCAACGTCGCTTTCTGGAACAGATAAATATTCTGCGATTTGTTTTGTTTGTTCATCAGATAGATTGTTATCCATTATTCCAAGTGCACGTTTAGCGCGAGTTAAATTGAAAAATACACGTTTTTGATTTGCAGAACTTCCCAGTTTTACAATAGACCAATTATTTAATATTGTTTCATAGATTTCAGCCTTGATCCAAAACATAGCGTATGTAGAAAAACGAAAACCACGTTCTGGGTCAAATTTTTGAAGTGCTTGCATCAGTCCCATATTACCACTTGCAATCAAATCAGATACTGGCAAACCATAATTTTTGAAATCATAAGCCACCGATACGACAAGGCGTAAATGCGAAGCAACCAATTTTTCAGCGGCCATATTATCGTGTTCTTGAACCCATCGAGAAGCATATTCGTATTCTTGTTCGGCAGATAATATAGGGAATTTTTGGATTTCGTTGATGTATTTAGCCAAACTTACATCATCGCCGGCCCCATAAACTGGTAATGCAGAATTATTTGTTGTCGCCGGTAAAGTTGTCTTGATTTGCTTTTTCATAACTTTTATTATAGTATAGCAATAAAATATAAATTATCAAGATAGGAGATTCAATATGACAAGTATCTTAGAAAGAAATAAAAATGTTAAAGCACCGGTAAAAAAGACACGTGAAGAATATGCCGAAGACGCTCTTTATCGTGAAGTTTGGGAAGATGTGAACAACGAAAAAACACAACAATTTTTGAAAAAATATTGGCGTTATATTGCTGGTGGGGCTTTGGCAATAATGATTGTCGTTTCTGGAATACAACTTGGAACACGTATGTATAATGCTTCAAGAATTGCCAGAGCAGAAGTTTATGAATCTGCTATTGCAAATGTTGATGCAAATGCTTTGGCTAATTTGGCAAAAGATACATCTGGGGCAACTTCGGATTTGGCTTTGTTCCAAGCATATTTAATAGATAAAGATATTAAAAAGTTAGAAGATTTGGCGAACAACGGTCATACACCAGATTTCAAAGATTTGGCTAAATTACATATTGCTAGTATAAATGGCGATAAAATGGAAACGAAAGAATTTGTGAAATATTTATCAAGTATGGATACAAAACATTCGCCGTTCTTTTATACATCACGTTTAATGGTTGCGCAAAAATATCTTGCAGATGGCGATAAAGAATCTGCTGATAAAATCTTAGATAAAATAATAAATGACAAAGTTGCACCAGCAAGTATTTCTGCAACAGCACAAACATTAAAATAGGGCATATGTTTTGAAAAAAGTATTTTTGATTTTATTGTCTTTGTTCGTAATATCGGCATGTTCAAAACACGATCCGATATTATCTGGTGTTCGCCAAGATATATTTGATAACACAGAAATATCTGTATCAAATCAACCAGTGCCTGATTTAAGTTCAGAAAAAAATATATCTGGTGATAAAAATTGCGAATACAGTCAAGATTCTTCAAATAATATATTTTTCCAAGATAAAAAAATATTTACTGGGTTTGCGCCTGATACAGTTGTTAAAAACAAACAATCGCCAGTATGCGCTGGACAATACATATATACTGGTTTAACAACTGGTGAAGTAATTAAAATAAACACAAATAATCATAATGTCGTTTGGATGACAGATGTTTTTCGTGCTAATAATTTAACTGGTGGTGCATCTGTTGTTGATATTGTTGCGCATGTTGGTGTTTATGGTGGGTATGTGTACGCTGGGGGACTTGGAGATGCATTTTGTAAATTAAATGCAAGTAATGGCGATAAAATATGGTGTGTAAATATATCTGTACCAGTTGATTTTATAATAGTTGATGATTTTATTTTTGTTGTTGGTACAGATAACAATTTATATGCAATAAATTCAAATAATGGTAAAGTTTATTGGAAAAGTGAAATAAACAAACAAACAAAGCCAACATTTAATAAAGAATATATTGTGGTTGGTCGTCAAAAAATAAATTATAAAGACGGTTCAGAAAAATAAAACTTTTGTTGATTTGTGTTTTGTGGTATAATATACGGGTAAAAAAGAGAGAATAAAATGTTCAAACACGCTGAAACCCGCGGAACTCTACACACACACACACACACACACACACACAGATAGATAGTGTTGCCAAAGATTTTTTATAACCGACAAGTGCGTTCGCACTTGTCGGTTTTTTATTTAACAAAAGGAGAAAAAGAAAAATGAAAAACATATTAAAATATTGCGCAATCGGTTGCGCATTGTTCACAATAAATGATGCGGTTGCTGGTCGTGCTGATGATTGTGTAGAACGTATAATAATTAGTACAGGGGGACGTGTTTGTTCTGTTACCCCAATACAAAATGACGACGAATGTAGATCTTGGACGTGTGGTGGAACAATATCATTATGTCCGGCTGGATATTATTGTCGTAACTATGTCCAAACAGCCTGTCCAGAAGGCAAAACATCACAAGCTGGTGCAATAAGTGAAGCAGATTGTTATTACACCGATTCTGTTTTAATGACAATGGAAAGCGATGACACAGTAAATGAAGAAATATTAAAAACGTCAGATGATGCAGTAGAAGTACAAACAGCGGCAATCTTTGAACCAAATACAATCAATATAAATTGGAAAGACGCCGAAGGTAATACGTTTGAAACAACAACATGTGAATATGATGGTTCAATAATTACGCCAACAACAGCACCAACCAAGAAAGGATATACATTTACTGGCTGGCGAAATCATATTGAAGATATTGACATGTAACAGATAAAAAAAGGAAATAAAAAATGAAAAAATATATTTTGATAATATTACCAATGATAATGATTTCCATAGATGGCTTTGGTATGATAGTTCGTCATTATAATGCTGGCGAAGAAAGACCAGGAACATGTAATATAAATGTTT
>JAGHTM010000021.1 GCA_018065345.1 Candidatus Enterousia merdequi
GTATAGATTCTGTATTAAAAATGGCTGCGCGTTTAGGGGTAGGAAATAATTTGAAACGCGAATATTCTACTGTTCTTGGTGCTTCGGAAATGAGTTTATTAGATATAACAACGATATATTCTGTGATTTGGAATGATGGTAATTCTGTGCGCCCATATTCTATAAATAAAATCAAAGATGTAAATGGGAATGTGCTTTATGAACGTAATCCTTCAGATGAAATAACGATTTTACAACCACAAACTGTGGAATACATGAAAGATTTATTATACGAAGTCGTCACAAAAGGAACTGGCAAACGCGCTTATACGCCAGATGTTTTGGGTGGAAAAACCGGAACAAGTAATGATAACAGAGATGCGTGGTTTGTCGGTGCTATGCCAGATTATGTGATGGGGGTTTGGGTTGGTCGTGATGGTAATAAACCGATGTCTTCTAAAATTACTGGTGGAACATTACCGGCTACTATTTTCCACGAAATCGTGAAATAAAATCTTGTGTTTTTATTGTGGCAAATGCAATCGGGTGGATTTTTGCCAGAAAACAAAAAATAAAACAAATAAAAAAACTCAAAGTTGAGGTTTTTAATCTTTAACGTTTTTCATAAAATGTAAATTTATTTGATTTGCTTTTTATTTGGCTGGGTGCTATTATGCCAAACACAAGAGATGAAATATGTCAGCTAGAACAAAACGTTTTTTTAAGAAAATTATCAGTTATGCCGGTGTTTTTTTCTTTATACTAGCAGCTGGTATGCTTTATTGGCAATTGCGTAATTATTCGTTTATGGATATTGCGCGTGCTTTGTGGAATATCCCTTTTACCAACCTTGTGTTTGCATGTATAGCATGTTTTTGTGGGTATATCGCGTTATCTTTGTATGATTATTTGGCACTTGATTATGTTGGCCGCAAGGTTTCTTGGTGGAAATGGATGTTGGCTGGAATGCTTGGGTTTGCGATCAGCAATAATGCTGGTCATGCAGTAGTAAGTGGTGGTGCTATAAGATATCGTTTATACACTCGTTGGCGTGTTCCTGGCTCTGATATTATAAAAATGATAACGTTTTCTGGCTTCACTTTCTTTTTAGGTTACGCGGCTATTGCTGTTATTGGGTATTTCTTGGTCCCAAGTGATATGTTTGCAAATTCTGCTGGGGCTTCTATTGGTGTAAATGGATTGTTTATATTGTGTTTATCTGTTTTGTTAGCATATTATGCTGTTGCGCTGGTTTTTAGTGGTAAAAGTGTTCGTATTGGTGAAATAAAATTTCATGTCCCAAATATAGGTGCGGCATGTGTTCAAACACTTCTTGGAATTGCAGATGCTGTGTGTGCTGGTTTGGTTCTTTATTTTTGTATAAGGTCTTATATTGATATGCCATTTGGTGTGTTTATTGGTTTGTATGTCATAGCAAATGTTGCTGGCGTTTTCAGTCAGGTTCCAGGTGGTATAGGTGTTTTTGAATCTGTATTTATGGTCGCTTTACCTGATTCTGCAGACAAAGCAAGTATATTTGGGGCTTTGTTGGCATACAGAATAATTTATTATGTATTGCCTTTGATTGGAATCGGTGGTTTGTTCTTTATTTATGAACGTTGGTTGCGCGCCAGAATGAAAAAATGGTTGGCAGAAGCAAACCAAGTTATGCACAAAATACCAATTCATCATAAAAAACATAATTTAGATAACTAGAAAAAAATAAAAACACCTTGCCTTTACAGATTGTGTTTGTTATCATTTATACCGCTGTATAAAATAAGGTATAGAAGTGTTTATATTATCACTTTTTGAAATAATTCGAGTTGCGCTTTTGTTTATTGTTGCGTACTTCCTTGGCATGGGCGGGATTGCCCCACAGGAACGGGTTGTTTCTGTTTTATACACCCACAACGCAAAAGGATTAATAAATGTCAAAAAAGATATATGTGGATGGTGTTCATCCAGAAGAAACACGGGTGGTGGTTGTCGATACTGCAACAAACCGTGTGTCTGATTTTGACGTAGAAACAACGACAAAACCTCAGATTAAAGGTAATATTTATCTGGCTAAGGTTATTCGTGTTGAACCGTCGCTTCAGGCAGCGTTTGTTGATTATGGAACTGGTAAAAATGGTTTCTTGCCATTTTCTGAAATCCATCCGGATTATTACCAAATAACACCAGAACAAAAGAAAAAATTGTTAGAATTGGCTCATGCTAACATCGTTGATGATGATGATGATCCAAACGATGAAGAAGATGAAGTCGCAGAATATGATGACAATAGCGCTGGCGAAGATAATAAAGAATTTATCAAGCGTGCACGTGAATTCAAAATTCAAGATGTAATCAAACCTAAACAAATTTTATTGGTTCAAGGTGTAAAAGAAGAACGTGGTCAAAAAGGCGCGTCTATGACAACATATTTGTCATTGGCTGGCCGTTTTGCTGTGTTGATGCCTAATTCAAGAAAACGTAACAGTTATGGTGTGTCAAAGAAAATCTCTGATAAATTAGAACGTGCAAGATTACGTGAAATTTTACACGAATTGAAAATACCAAAAGGTATGACAGTTGTTTTAAGAACTGCTGCCCAAGATGCAACTTCTGAAGAAATCGTAAAAGATTATGAGTATTTGACATCTCTTTGGAATGATATTCGTAAAACAACTTTGGAATCTGTTGCACCAGTTGCAATTCATATTGAAGATTCTTTACTTCGTCGTGTCGTACGTGACTTCATTTCTGATAAAGAAGATGTTATGTATGTCCAAGGTCAAGAAGCTTTTGATGAAGCAAAAACATATTTTCAACAAATGTATGGCAAAGCGCCAAGAAAACAATTGGTTCAATACAAAGATATTGCTGTGCCTTTGATGACTAAGGCTGGGGTTGAAAAACAACTTGAAGGTTTACATGGCCCTTATGTGACTTTGCCTTCTGGTGGTTCTATTGTTATCAATCAAACAGAAGCAATGGTGACAATCGATGTGAATTCTTCACGTGCTATCAAAGAAAAAGATATTGAACAAACAGCATTAAATACAAATCTTGAAGCAGCAGAAGAAATTGCTTTGCAATTACGTTTGCGTGATTTGGCTGGTATTGTTGCAATTGACTTTATTGATATGGAAGAAGAAAAAAATAATCGCAAATTGGAACAAAAAATGCGTGAAATTATGAAACATGATCGTGCTCGCACTCAAGTTGCAAAAATCAACGCGTTTGGTGTTTTGATGTTATCTCGTCAAAGATTACGTTCGTCGTTTA
Source organism: Candidatus Enterousia merdequi (assembly GCA_018065345.1). Classification (GTDB taxonomy): domain Bacteria; phylum Pseudomonadota; class Alphaproteobacteria; order Rs-D84; family Rs-D84; genus Enterousia; species Enterousia merdequi. Next base: position 3,253 of record JAGHTM010000021.1, read on the forward strand.
TTGAATCTTCATACGTTGTATGTCCACATTGTATGGGGGCAGGCGTCGTTCCAAGTATTCAAACTGCATCTATAATCTTGTTCCGTCATTTACAAGAAAAATTGTTGGCAAAACCTGCCCAGAAAATAATTATGACTGTGCCAAGTGATGTTGCAATTTATCTGTTGAATCAAAAACGTGCTGAATTAGCAGCAATGGAAAAAGAATTCGAAACAGAAATTGTAATTGTTGGTGACGATAGTTTGATGAACATAGACCAATATTCAATACAACGCGTAGCAGTTGAAAGTATCAAAACAGATGATGTTTTAGATGCTCATGAACCATCTACTGATGCGAAAAAGAAAAACGCACAACACCAAGATGCTAAATCTGTGACAACAACTGCACCACGTCATCGTAAGCCAATCAAAAAATCACAAAAGAAACAATCTTTGTGGAAAAAGTTAGTTGGTTAAGAAAAAACGATAACAAAAGAAAACACCGTCCAATCGGACGGTGTTTTTTATTTTTGGTATGATTTTTAGTTGCAGCTACCAATGATTTTAGAAATAGAAATATCTTTGTGTAACAAGAAATCATATTCGCAATTGCCAGATTTGTAAGAACCTGTGCATGCAGCCAATGTTAATACAGCAATCAATGCTAATAATGCTTTTTTCATATTTTCTCCTTTTGTGTCTAACACGCGCATATTATGAAAATAATCTTATACAAAATCAAGTATTTTATTTTTTTAATATATCGCCAGATTTGATATATTCAGGTGATTTTTTATCAAGTTTCTTTTGTGCAGATTTAGCGTGTTTTTTAGCGTTTGTTATATCTCCGTTCATATTGTAAAATTCAGCCATAGCCCAATCAGAAATACCTTCTTTGCTGACACGAGCCAATATCCAATATGCCAAAGGTGAAGGTTCTTTTAATATAACTTTTTTACATAATTCTGTGGCGCGTGAGTTGTCATTTGGTTTGTTGCGTTCTGATAAAACCAAAGCCAATGCAGTTTCAATTTGTGGTGCGTTTTTTGATAATTCCAGACTTTTTTCGTATGCTTCAACACTGTCATCATATTCGCCATATTGAAATTCTATGTCGCCCAATAATTCATAAAAATAAGGATTGTTTGGTTTGCGTGTAATAAGTGTTTGTGTTCCTGTTTTAGCAGTTGCCAAATCACCGCTTTTCATATTTGCAATAGCACGCGCATAAATAGCAGCATTTGTTTTATTTGAATAAGGGTATTTTGTAATAACATTTTTATGTATGTCTAAATACCCAATCAATTTAGCACGCAATATTTCGTATTCTTCATTTTCTGTTTGAATTTCAGATTTAGATTTTTTTGGAATATTTTTTATCTTGGATATTTTTGTTTTAGTATTATTCATACGTTCGGTTGTAAGAGGGTGGTTTATACGATTTGGGTTTACGCGTGTTTCAAATTCACCACTTATATCACGCATTTGTTCAAAAACTTCAATTAAACCATTTGGATTGTTATTAGATTTTACCAGTAAATCGACAGCCATATCGTCGGCCATACGTTCTTCATCACGTGAAAAAGAAAGCATAGATTGTTGTGCAATACCAGATGCGCCAGCCATAACGCCAACACCGGCAGTTGGATTACCACCAGCCACCATTAAACCAACACCTAAGGCTTGGATAACCATGGTGCGCATCATTTCATCGTGCATACGTTGTGATATTTGTACCATGTGCCCACCAATAGTGTGCCCCAATTCGTGTGCAACAACAGCGCGCAAGGCATTTGGATTTTTAATTTGTTTTAATAATCCGGTATAAATAAACACATCTTCGCCACCACGAACGAAAGCATTAAAATCATCATCATTTACAATGTGAATTTTTAATCTTTGTTCGTCAATGTCTGCAGCGCGTGCCACAGGTAAAATTATTTCCGTAAGTTTTTTTTCTATTTCAGTATCGTTTATCAAAGTAGTCGCATTGGCGCCCAAAGTCACAAAACACGAAATTAAAAAAGCGAATATACGTTTCATTTATGCACCTGCCACAGTTGAACAATCAAATATTTTACGTAAATCTTTTGCCCAATCATTATCGCAATCATTAGATGCAGCCGTTTGAGCCAGTTTGAACAAATCACGATGTTCGCGATAATTTACAAAGTGATATTGTATCCAGCCACTTTGTTTTGTTCCAAGTAATTCGCCAACACCACGCATCATTAAATCTTGTTCTGCAATAACGAAACCGTCATCTGTTTCACATAAAACATCCAATCTTTTGATACCATCAGGTGAAACATTATTCCCATATAATAAAATACAATAAGATTGTAAAGAACCACGACCAACGCGTCCACGTAATTGGTGAAGTGCCGCAAGTCCAAATCTTTCAGCGTTTTCAATAACCATAATAGTTGCAGATGGTACATCTATGCCAACTTCTATAACCGTAGTAGAAACCAAAACGCGCATTTTAGAATTTGTATCTGCAAATTCTTCCATAACTTTGTCGCGTTCTTTTTTATCCATTTGCCCATGGCAAAGACCAGTTCCTGGGAAATATTTCTTTAATTCTTCAAATCTTGATTGTGCGGCAGTCATATCAGATATTTCAGATTCTTCAACCAAAGGGCAAACCCAAAATACTTTTGCACCATTTTTGATTTGTGGTGCAATGCGTTCAATCAAAGCGTTTGTCCGCATAACTGGTAATTTAGAAGTCTTGATTGGAATACGGCCTGCTGGTTTTTCGTTTATCACAGATATATCCATATCGCCATACACAGTCATAGACAATGTACGTGGTATAGGTGTCGCAGACAATGCCAACATATCTGGATTATTTCCTTTGTTATTCATAGCCGTTCTTTGTAAGACACCGAAACGATGTTGTTCGTCTATTATAACAAGCCCTAAATCTTTGTATTCTACATCATCGGAAAAAAGAGCGTGCGTCCCAATGACGATTTTTGTACGCCCAGATTTCAAAGATATCAATTTTTCACGTCTGGAAACACCTTTGTCACGACCTGTTAAAATATCGCATACTAATCCTAACTTGTCACACATAGGTTTTAATTTTGCGAAATGTTGTTGTGCCAAAGTGTCTGTTGGGGCTAATAATACAGATTGTGCGCCAGTTTCTGCCATTTTAACAGCCGCTGCCATAGCAACCATAGTTTTTCCAGAACCAACATCACCTTGGACAAGGCGCATCATAGGAACATTTCGTTTAAGGTCAGCAAATATTTCGTCAATTGTTCTCTGTTGTGCGCTGGTTAAATCAAAAGGTAATATTTCATAAAATTTATCTATCAAATCATACTTTTTTGCGCGCAAAGGTCGTGTTATTTTTGATTCTTGACGGTTGCGTTTGTTGATAGCAATTGCACTTTGGTGCGCAAACAATTCACAATATGCTAATTTCGCAATGTATGTTCCGTTTGGGTTTAATGTATCGTTAGATTCTGGATAATGCACGTGTTCCAAAGCATCGCAAAATTCAAGCATATTTTCGCTTGTGTTTTGTGCGGTAATTCGTTCGTGTATTTGCTTGAATATTTGGTCACGTACAGATGCAAAATTTTTTTGTGTAAGTCCATCGCCAGATGGATAAATAGCCTGCTTGGTTGGTATCTTGTGTGCATTCTCTGGCAACTCTATGAAATCAGGGTGATTTATAACTGCACCGTTTTTTGAAGAATATTCTAGTTTACCACTTATAATGCGCCATTGACCGATTGGCAGTTTTTCTGTCCAATAATCAAGATAATTTACATTGAAAAATTGAATAGTAATCGGTGCAGCAAATTTATCAGCACACACAATCTGGGTAGGGCGTCGATGCCCACGAAAAAAAGAACCTTTTTTATGAGATTTTACTTGAACAGAAATTGTGACAACATCGCCATTTTGCGCCGACATTACAGAATCAAGGATTTTACGAGGTCTGACGTATGACGGAATATGCAGCAAAAAATCAAGGACACGACGTCCGCCAAGAACATTGTTAAATTTAGAAGCCAAAACGGGCCCGACACCATGTATGAATTGAAGGTCTGTATTAAAAAAATCAAAGATTTCATGATTCATAATATAAATCTAGCAAATATTTTTATTTATTCCAATAAAAAACAAAGGGAATATTTGCTTTGTTTAACGTCTTTTTTGTGATATAATATATGAGTGAAAAGGGAGAATAAAGAAATGTTCAAACACGCTGAAACCCGCGGAACTCTACACACACACACACACACACACACACACACACACACAGATAGATAGTGTTGCCAAGGATTTTTTATAACCGACAAGTGCGTTCGCACTTGTCGGTTTTTTATTTAACAAAAGGAGAAAAAGAAAAATGAAAAACATAATAAAGTGTTGCGCAATCGGTTGCGCATTAATGGTTGTTGATGGCGCATATGCAAGACCAAATAGCACAGGAAAAACTTGCTCTATTGAACCAAATGATGGTTTGTGTGATGGAGATACATTATTATGTCCGGCTGGATATTATTGTCCTGGGTACTATCAACAAATCCAATGTCCGGAAGGTAAAACATCGCAAGCTGGTGCAACAAGTGAGGAAGAATGTTTTTACACCGATTCCGTTTTAATGACATTTGAAAGTGATGACACAGTAAATGAAGAAACATTAAAAACGTCTGATGATGCAGTAGAAGTTCAAACAACAGCAATTTATGAACCAAATACAATAAATATAAATTGGAAAGACGCCGAAGGTAATACATTTGAATCAACAACATGTGAATATGATGGTTCAATAATTACGCCAACAACATCGCCGGCCAAGAAAGGATATACTTTTACTGGGTGGAAACGTGTTGATATTGATATGTAAAAAAAAGGAAATAAAAAATGAAAAAATATATTTTGATAATATTACCAATAATGATGGTATCTTCGTTGTCGTTTGGTCAGGCCGATGCTGGTATAGTTGATGATTTTCAACCAAATTCAGAAATACCAGCATCGTGTAATGTACACTATTTAGGTGTTGCGGAAGATAACGCAATAGCCGATGTAGATGCTGGTTTTAGACCAAATGTTATGACAATTAATTGGGCTGCGTCACACGGAGTACAAGTTGGGACTACACAAAAAACAGTTAATCAGTATGATGGAAAAGTACAAAAACCAATGGGAATACGACCAAAACAAGGATATAAATTTGTTGGTTGGAAAGTTTCTGGTGTAAAAACATGTGCTGATTTTTCTGGTGGAACAGCAGAAGAATGTGTTTCACATCAAAATTGTATTTGGAAAGATAATGCTTGTGTTCCAAATCCATGTGTTGTTTGTGGTATGGGATTAGCACAAAAAGATGGAAGTATTGATAATCTTTGTAGATATACTGAGTATAATTATAAAACTGGCGAATGTGAAAATGTACAATCTGCTGAAGAAACAATAAGAGATACAGATTAATATAACACAAATAAAAAAACACCGGCAGTTGCCGGTGTTTTTTATTCTTTTTATATTATTGATTTGCAGGTTTTGGTGTTTCTTTGGCTGCTGCTTGTCTTTGTTCATAAAGTGCAGCAAAATCTACAGGTTGCATTGTAAATGCTGGAAAACCAGATTCTGCTGTCATTCTTGTTACCAATGCACGAACAGCAGGGAATAACAATGTTGGAACTTCTATCAATAATGCTTTCTTTTTTGCATCTTCATCTTTTTCTTCGTATTGAACCATTCCAGTATATGTAGATTCAATCATAAATATTGTTTTTTCGCCTTGTTCTAATTTAGAATGAACTTTTGTAATCAAATCTACCATATATAAATTGTTTTCAGAACCTTTGATGTTGATGTCAATGTTGATTTCAATTTTAGCCTGGCCAGCGTCTTGTTTAAAGAATAATTCTGGGACATTTGGGCTTTCAAATGAGAAATCTTTCAAGAATTGAGATATAATATTAAACTTTGGCATATATTTGCTCCTTTTTTTATCTTTGGTTTTATGATAATATAGCAATAAGATTTAATTTTTACAAGAGGGAGATTACATAAAATGTTTAATTTTGTTAAATTTATTAAATGTGCTGGAATCATAGGGTTTGTTGTTACAATTGCTGGGTGCGATTTGTCTGTGCCTACTCATGTTGGGGATAATTCTAAAATACCGTCAAATTTGCATGCTGTGTCTTATTCGTCTTTGCCTGGTTGGCGTGATGATGATGTACGATATGCTTTACAGGCTTTCCGTAATACTTGCAAAGCCAAAATACAATATAACGGTTCTGTGATTCCTGATCCAGAATTATTGCGTGAAAAATGTAATATGTTGCCAAGTGCTTCGGCAGATGTTAAAACTGTGCGCGCTTGGTTTGAATCTCATTTCCAACCATATCAAGTGTTTAATGAAAACGGTGGTAAGACCGGAACTTATACTGGATATTATTCGCCTGTGATTGATGGTTGCAGAAAACAAAGCGCAACTTGTAATGAACCTATAATGGGTGTACCATTAAATGGCGCTAATTACAAAGGTGTTTCAAAAACAGATATTGTGAACAAAAAAATAGGGCGTGTATTATATTGGGCGAATATGGTTGATGTTCAAAATCTTCAAATCCAAGGAAGTGGTATGTTAAGATTAGAAGATGGAACAATGGTCAAATTAAATTTTGCTGCTGTAAATGATATGCCTTTCAAATCTATCGGTGGTCAATTACAACAAAGGGGTATTAAACCTGCTGGGGGATACAGTGCAGATGCTGTGTGGAAACATTTGAAACAAAATCCTTCTTTGGCAAAAGAAGTTATTTACAATAATCCAAGATATGTATATTTCTATGAAGCAGAACAAAAAAGTGTAATTGGAAAATTGGGAACACCACTTTCAAAAATACGAAGTGTTGCAATGGATGATTCTTTGTATACGTTAGGTTTGCCGGTGTATATCAATACTTCATTATCTGATGGACGCAGTTTTAATCGTTTAATGATTGCCCAAGATACAGGTGGTGCTATCAAGGGTTGGATACGTGCAGATATATTCTTTGGGTCTGGTGATGAAGCATATCAACTTGCTCATGGTCAACATGCCCAAGGACAAATGTTTATACTTATGCCAAAAGAGTACACTTATGTTAAACCAAGATAAAAAAATAAATCTGGATATTCGTAAATCGCGACCACAAACTTTGGCGTCTGTGTTTGGTGGGTTTATGGAAATGTTAGGTGTGCGTGCATCTGATGCTGATTTATTAAAAAATTGGTCAAACATAGTTGGAACAGATATCGCAAAAATTGCAAGTGTTGTCGCTGTTAAACAAACAAAATTAAAAACTCTGAATGTTGTAATTCGTCCTGTATCACCTGCGTTTGCGCTGGAATTGTCATATAAATTAGATGAGATAAAATCTGGTATAAATAAATTTTACGGAAGAAATGCTGTCAATAAAATAACTATACGGAAATAATATGAAAAGAATATTAGGGATAGACCCTGGACTTTTACATACTGGATGGTCGGTTATAGATGTTGCAGGATCAACACGTAAATATATTGCAAGTGGTGTAATTTTGCCATCAACCAAAATAGATTTTTCTCAAAGATTGGCTTTTATTTTTAATGGTGTTTCAGAATTATGTGAAAAATTTAATCCAGACGAATGTAGTATAGAAGTTATCTTTGTTAATAAAAATGGAAAAACAACATTGTTATTAGGACATGCGCGTGCATCTGCGATAACAGCTGTCGCGGTAAGAAATATACCTGTGTATGAATATGAACCTAATACTGTGAAAAAGGCTTTGACTGGAATGGGACATGCAGAAAAAGACCAGATATATAAAATGTTATCTATTTTGTTGCCAACTGCACATCCAAAAACGCCAGATGAAAGCGATGCTATTGCGATTGCTTTGACACATGCAAATACATCAAAATTTGCATTGTAAAAAATCGGTGTATTAAATGTTTGTTTTGTGATATATTATTGTCACGAGAGTCAAATGAGTAGAGAAAAATATCTTTCAATCAAAAGTAATGTGACCGGATTTTCTTTTGCAAATCTGGGGTTGTTTACTGGTTTTGCGAACGGTATTGTGAATGCTGTTTATTCTTTGGTTTTGTTTGATATTTTCAAATTGTTTTTCACTGGCGAAGCAGCATCAGGAATGGTTGGTGTTTATGCTGCTGTGATTGCTTTCTTTTGCGCGATAGTCGCTGTGTTTTCTGCTGAAATACTACATTGGTTTACAAAATCAAAATTATTATATGGTGTATTAGTTCTGCTTGGTGGTTGTTATGTGATGATGAGTTTTTCTGTAAAGCCAGGAACTTTTATATCTTTGGATTTTGTTGCTCAATTTGCTTATACTTTGTTAAATATTTTGTTGCCTTTGTTCATATCTGATTTTTCTCAAAAAATAGGTATGGAAAAATTAAATGCACGATATTTTTTATGGATGAATATTGGCGCTCTGATTGCGCCTATGTTTGCAATGTGGATCGTAGGTTTGTTCTCAGATAATTACAGAATACCACTGCTTGCTGCTGGTTTGGTGTATTTGTCTGGTTTGATGTTTTTCAAAAATTTTGGAATTAAACAACAAGATAAAATTATTAAAAAAGTCAATATGCGAAAAACACTTCGTGCTTTGCGTATAAATGCACTTGCGTTTTTCAGGTCTGCTGGAATGACACGTGCGTATGTTGTGAATTTTGGTTTCTATGCTTTGCGTGCAATGCGATTATTATATGTGCCAATCATTGTTATTGAAAAAGGATTTTCAAGTGAAACTTTGGGACTTGTTTTATCTATTGGTGTTTTGCCGTACATAATAATTGAATCTTTTATTGGAAAATTAGTTAAAAAATATGGTGTGAAACTTTGGTTGACAATTGGATTTTTATCTTTTGGATTTTTCTCTATTCTTGCAACGTTTATGTCTGGATATGCTTTATTATCTGTATTTATTTTATGGCAAATTTCTGGTGCATTTATGGAAGCATGTCACGATTTGTTGTTCTTTAATAATATGCCTAAAAAACAACAGGCAAGATTTTATGGTGTTTTCAGAACAAGTGTAAACATTCCAAGTATTGTTATACCGTTGTTTGGGACGGCTTGTATTGCTTTGTTTGGGGCTACTTCGGCAGTATGGATAATCACGGCTGTGATGGCTGTTTTGTCAACAATTGTGCTTTGGTCAAACCACAAATAATAGACCTTGCGTTAGAAGTTTTTTCTTAGTATGATTTCAATAGAAACGAAAGGGGTTATTTTATGGTAAAAAAAGAAGTAGTTAAAGAAAATGCTCCAGCAAAGAATCCTGCATTGGAATCTGCTTTGGCACAAATTCAAAAACAATTTGGTAAAGAAGCCATTATGAAGATGGGTGATGGGTCTCAACAAACAATAGAATCTATTTCATCTGGTTCTTTGGGTTTAGATATTGCGTTGGGTGTCGGTGGTTATCCACGTGGAAGAATTGTTGAAATTTATGGTCCAGAATCTTCTGGAAAAACAACATTGGCTTTGCATGCTGTGGCTGAAGCACAAAAGAAAGGTGGCACATGTGCGTATATTGATGCTGAAAATGCGTTAGATCCACATTATGCAAAAAATTTAGGTGTAGATGTTTCTAATTTGATTATTTCACAACCTGATTCTGGCGAACAGGCCTTGGAAATTGCAGATACTTTGATTAAATCTGGTGCAGTAGATGTTGTTGTTGTCGATTCTGTTGCTGCACTTGTTCCAAAGGCAGAATTAGAAGGTAATATTGGTGATACTTATATGGGAACAACTGCTCGTTTAATGTCACAATCTTTGAAAAAATTAGCAGGTAGTGTTTCACGCAGTAATACATTATTAATCTTTATAAATCAAATTCGCATGAAGATAGGTGTTATGTTTGGAAGTCCAGAAACAACATCTGGTGGTAACGCATTGAAGTTCTATGCGTCTGTTCGTTTGGATATTCGAAGAACTGGTGCTATCAAAGATAAAGAAAATGTTATCGGAAATGAAACACGTGTCAAAGTTGTTAAAAACAAAGTTGCTCCACCTTTCAGAACTGTTGATTTCAAAATTATGTATGGTGAAGGTATTTCAAGAATAAGTGAAATATTAGATATGGGTGTAAAATATAATTTGATTGAAAAAGCGGGATCTTTTTATTCTTATAATAGTGAACGTATCGGTCAAGGTGAAGCAAATGCTCGTCAATGGTTGAAAGACCATGCCGAAGCACAACAAGAATTGCTTGATAAAATTATGGCTCATGCAAATGGTATTGCAGAAGAAATGACAACTGGTCCGATTGATGACGAAGATGAAGTTTCTTCTGATGCTGAATAAACAAAGGGGGTAGTTATGAATATTTCTCGTCAATATGCTTTGTTCAAAATAATTTTGTTTGGACATATTTTGAATCCTTTTTGGAAAACTCGTTTTGAACGCAGAAAGATAAGAACAGATTATACTGCAAAAATTATTTCTGAATATTTCAAGAGATATTTACCGGCAGTAAAAAATGTTAAAGAAACTACCCCGATAAAAGATGATAAAAACGATAAGATTTGGACTTTGTGGTTACAAGGTGAAGAAAATGCTCCTGCACTTGTAAAAGCGTGTTATCGTAGTGTTCGTCGTCATTGCAAACAAGAGTTGATAGTGTTAGATAAAAAAACAGTGTTTGATTATATTTCTTTGCCACAAGAAATCATAAAAAAATACGAGCAAGGAAAAATAGGGCATGCTCACTTTGCTGATATTTGCCGTGTTGAATTATTATACAAACATGGTGGGTATTGGCTTGATTCAACTGGGTTTGTAACTGCGCCAATTCCAGATTGGATAGAAGAACAAGATTATTTTATGTATCTGACAGGTGATAATTATAACATAGGTGGAAGTCCATATAGTTTTTGCCAAAACTGTTTCATTCGTGCTCGCAAAGGTACTTATTTGTTGGCTGCATGGCGTGCTATGATATTAGATTATTGGATGCATGAAAATCATACTTTTGACTATTTTATGCATCAATTATTATTCAAAACATTGGTGACAAATGATGAAAGGGCAAAAACATATTTTGATAAAATGCCACATGTTGCACAAGATCCAACACATGCATTATGGTGGGAATATCAAAATAAACCATTTGATAAAAAGTTATTTCAAGAACTAACCTCAGGTGCATTCTTTCAAAAAACAACATATCGTGGTACAGAAAATCCAGTACCTGGTTCTTTTGCAGATGTTATGATAAATAAAATGTAGAGTTTTTATATGGTAAAAATATCTGTAATTATTCCTGTGTATAATGGCGAAAAATATCTTAACAGATGTTTAGATTCGTTGATAAATCAAACTTTTTCGGATTGGACAGCAATTTGTGTTGATGATGGAAGTGTTGATAAAACAGGAAAAATTTTAGATGAATATGCTAAACAAGATAAGCGTTTTATTGTTGTTCATAAAAAAAACGCTGGTGTGTCTGCTGCTCGTAATGATGGTATCAAAAGAGCAACAGGGCAATATATTCATTTTATGGATGCAGATGATATTATTGATGCAAATTACTATGAACAAATGATAAAACATACAGGTGATGCAGATATTATTTGTTCTGGATTTGTTTCAAATAGTAAACATTCTTCAAATCTTATTTATAAGCATAATCATATTGTACATAGTATGTTTGGAAAAGTTTTTTGGACACAAGTTTTATTAAAATCTTTTGTGTGGCGCTATTTGTTTAAGACAGAATTTATCAAAAAGAACAAATTGGTATTTGATACATCTTTTGTTTCGCAAGAAGATGCTATATTTGTTTTACAATCTTTCGTGTATGCTAATATGATTAGTATAGTTCCAAATGTAAATTATCATTATATTTTTAATGATAATTCTGCTTTGAATAAAAAAGATAAAGCACATCATGATAAATTGAAAAAACAATATAAAATAGGAAAAAGTTTTCGCAAGAAATTTGCAGTTGATAATAACGTTTCTGTTTTGTGGTATTTAAGGAAAATAGTATCTGTATTATTTATGGGGTAAAATATGCAACCAAAAATATCTATAATTATTCCTATGTGGGGTGTAGAAAAGTATTTGCGTAGATGTTTGGATAGCGTATTAAATCAAACATTTTCAGATTGGACAGCGATTTGTGTTGATGATGGAAGCCCGGATAAATCTGGTGATATAGCCGAGGAATATGCAAAAAAAAATAAACGTTTTATTGTTGTTCATAAAGAAAATGGTGGTTTATCTGACGCTCGTAATTATGGAATGTCTTATGCCAAAGGTAAATATATAATGTATCTGGATAGTGATGATTTTATTCATCCACAAACTATGGAATTGGCATATAAAGCAGCAGAAAAAAATAAATCTGATATTGTATCGTTTAAGTATGATAGATTTTACAGACCACAACTTATGGTTCGACATTTCTTACATATGGATACAGATAATGTTGTTCCTTTTGGTATAACAAAAAAATATAATTTTGAAAAAATAGAAACGCGAACAACAGATGATGTTTTTGAATTTGCAACAGAACGCACTCATAATAAAACGAATCCAAATCGCAAATGGTTGATTAAACATTGTCAAGTTTGGAAAAATTTATATAAACGTTCTTTGATTGCAGACATACCTTTTATCAAAGGTATTTTATTTGAAGATTGTCCATGGTGGTCTGAGGTAATGTTAAAGAAACCACGTGTGACAGTTTTGCCGTTACCATTATATTATTATATACCAAATTTTGGTGGAATAGTATTGTCAGCAAAACAACTAAAAATTATGAAAAGTTTATGTACAGGTATAAAATATGCTTATAAACTTTATAAAGAAAAGGCGGATAATTATCAAATGAAAATGTGGCAAGAGAATTTCTTATGGTTTTTTGTAGCAAAAGCATTTTCAAAAATTAATTATTTGAAAACAGATGAAGAAATAAAATCTGCTCGTAATGAATTTATCGAAATGAATAAATTGGGGGTGTTTAATACGGTTCCAAATGAATGGTATGATTTACGTGAAAGAATTTATGAATTTATTGGTAAATAAAAAAGCGATTTTAAATCGCTTTTTTATTATATAAATTAAATCTCTGATTTTTTGAAACGTTCTGGTATTTTTACAACTGGTTTAAGGCCAAACATTGCAGGTTTGCGAAGTGCGTATATTGGACGAAAATATGTTTGTAATGTGCACGCAATTTTTAACCATTTTTCATTTTGGATTTTAGAATTTGTGACTGCATTGATTGTCCCATTTCCACGTCTTTTCAAATGATTTAGCCAATCTTCACCACGTTTTTTTGCTTTTTCTTCCAGCATATTCATATCTATTGCACCAAAGTGTAAAAGATATAAATTTTTATCTATGTAAAAATTATGTCTTTTAATACTGTGGAAACCACTTCCCCAAAATACAGGTTTGTTTATCACAACTGGTTTTGTATATCGTGTAGAAAGCAGGGCGTATTCACGTTGTTCTAAGAACGGAGCGTTTACATCTAGAATTTTTTCTTTGTGTAAATGTTGACCAACGTCCAGTCCAAGTCCGGATAAAGTAGTATTGATTTTTTTGTTTGATAAATATTCAGATAATGTTTGTTTTGTTTTAGAATCAACAATTAAAAATTCATCACTGTCACATCCAACAACAATATCATATTTTTTTAATAATTTATGGGCTAACTCAGACAGTTTACCAATTCTGTATTTATCACCATCGACACGAGACATTGGTTTATGTGGTAATTTTGTAATATGTGCATTGCCAGCGTTTTCAGGGATGTTTTGGTCAAGTCCGTCTAACAAGATATATAAATTTTCTGTACCAAATTGTTTTCCATAATAAGCAATCCATCGTGATAAGAAAAATTCATCATCACGCGCCATAGTTATCGCTGCAATTTTTTTTAATTTTTTCATATTCCACCGTTTTGTATTTTTGTTTTAAAATATGTTATGTTTCGCCAAAATATTTTTATTGGATTATATGTTAAAAACCATTTCATATATTTTTCACCATATAAACGATTTGCTGTAATTATAATATTTTGTACGGCATCTTTATCAGAGTGGTGAAAAATATATTTGATTTGATTTCCAATAGAGCCGTTATGACGAATAAAAGAGACTTTTTTTATAAAAGGACATCCTTGTTTAAATAATTGTTTAGGTTTGTTATATGTTTTGCGACCGTATACGCTATAAATGCAGTCCCAAGAACATTTGTTTTGTTCAATTATTTTTGTTAGTCCATGTTCGTATTTCACAGTAATTATAGATTTATCGTTTTCTTTTTGAACAGAAGATAAAAATTTATTAAACCAATTTGATAAAAATATTTTTTGATTTAACATAATAAACCAAGATTCCATAAAACGATGTGTTTTGTGTTTTGATTCAATTAAACCAACGGCATCTGTTTTTTTGCTTTCCATTTGATTTAATAATTTTGAAATGTTAAACATTGGACCAAAAACAGAATCATTTACCAAATATATAAAATCGTAATTTTTTAATATGTTGAGTTCTTTTGCATATAAATAAGCGCGTTTGTAAGAGCCAAAATCGTATTCACCATGTCTTTTTGCAAAACTTGCAATAGTATATTTTTTTAATTTGTCTAATTCTGATTCTGGTGAGTCATTATCCATATATATAATAATATCGCCTAATATAGATAATTGACGCAAATAATAAAGTAGGGCGTTATCAACAATACCGTCTTTATCGTATGCAGCAAACAAAAATAGTCTTTTATTTATAGACATATTATGAACCTTTGATTATAATATACATGTTTTATAAAGATTTTGCAATAAAGGAAAAAATATGTCAGATATCACATATGATAATAAACGAAAAGATATAACATTTTGTACAATGTTGTTCAAAATGCCAAATTCTGGAGATTTGTCATCAATCAAGGGCGGGAACAGAAATTTTGAAGAATTTTATTTAAAATCATTAAGAAAATTATGTGAAACATTTTCTAATATTGCCATATGGTGCGATAAAGAAACAGAACAATATTTGA
>JAGHTM010000006.1 GCA_018065345.1 Candidatus Enterousia merdequi
GCTGTTTAATCGGGTTTCGACACCCCATCAACAAAACTCTTGTTGACGTGTTTATGTTATCATAAATTTTATATCAAAGAAAGAAAAAAACACCGCCCAAATGGGCGGTTTGTTTTTGTTTGTGTGTTTGTATTATTTGTTCACAATTTCAAGAACACGTTTAACAACATCTTCTTGTTTTATTCTTTCTTGTTCCATTGTATCGCGATGACGTAATGTGACAGTACCGTCTTCTAATGTTTGATGATCTACTGTGATACACACAGGTGTTCCGATTTCATCGTGTCTGCGATAGTTTTTACCAATGTTTCCAGAATTTTCAAGTTCAATTCTTCCAATACCTAACTTTCTTAAATCGTCAACAATTTTGTTTGATAAATCTACGATTTCTGGAACGTTGCGAACCAATGGAATTACAGCGGCTTTCACAGGGGATAACCAAGGTTTCAATTTTAATACAACACGTGATTTGTTAAAGCCTAAATCTGCGTCTTCGTATGATTCAAGCATGCGAGCCAACATAGCACGATTTACACCCATTGCTGTTTCGATTACAAATGGAATAAAGTTTTCGCCTGTTTGTGCATCGCTGTATGCCAGTTTCGTTGTGGAATCTGAATTTTCCATAACGTGTGCAGATAGTTTATATTCAGATTGTCCTTTTGTATGTGAACCAAGGTCGAAATCTTGGCGATTATGGATGCCTTCGACTTCATCAAATCCGTCTGGGAAAGCATATTCAATATCAACAGCGGCTTTCGCATAGTGTGCCAATTTTTCATGTGGCAAGAAACGTAATTTTTCAGATGGAATACCCAGAACATTTGTCCACCATGCAAGACGAGTCGCTTTCCAATATTCAAAATATTTTTCGTCTTCATTTGGATTTACAAAGTATTGCATTTCAGCTTGTTCAAATTCGCGCATACGAAATACAAATCCACGTGGAGATATTTCGTTACGAAAAGCTTTACCAATTTGGGCAATTCCAAAAGGCAATTTATGTGGTTTTGAATCAAGAACATTTTTGAAATTTACGTATGTTGTAGTTGCTGTTTCTGGACGTAAATACGCGTTGATTTCACCATTTGATGTTGCACCAATAGATAATCCCATCATCAATTGATATGCGCGTGGTTCTGTGATTTCAGTGCTTCCACAATTGTCGCATTTTGTTGGGTCTTTCATTTTATCTTGGCGCATACGAGTTCCACATTTTTTACATTCGACAAGTGGGTCAGAAAAACTTCCTTCGTGGCCAGAATATTTCCACATTAAACGATTGGAAATCAAAGCAGCATCAAGACCTTCGATGTCATTACGTGCATAAATCATAGCATTCCACCAAGCGTTGCGAATATTACGCATCAATTCTACACCGTATGGACCGTAATCATATGCACCACCAAGTCCGCCATAAATTTCGGAACCTGTATAAATAAATCCACGTCTTTTACAAAGTGCTATGATGTCATTTACTGATTTTGCTGGCATTTTTCTACCCCTAATAACTTATTTAATCTGCCGATATTTTATATGTTTTTTATGTGTTTGCAACTTATAAATCTGGATTGATAGCATTTACAGGACATACAGCCGCACAAGTACCACAACCCATACATTTTGTTTTGTCTATTTTGCATTTACCGGCTTCGCCTTCAGCGATAGCCATAGCAGGGCATATACCCATACATGTATGACAACCAATACATTTATTTGCATCTATTTTATAAGCCATTTTGTTTTCCTTTTATTTATTTAATTTGTTTTTTAATCACGACTATTTAGCAATCCAAGTATGTATTCGAACATTGCAACAAAAGATATATACATATGTAATGCACCAAGGACTGCTAGTTGATCTTTTTGTTCGCCATTACCAACAGCATAATATGCGTTTTTCAATGTTTGCATATCGTATGCTGAGAACAAAGCAAACACTAAAACACCAATTAAACAAACGATAGAACTGAAAGTGCTGCCCAATGGAACGAATATAGATACGATACCAACCAAGATTAAACCAATCATTCCCATAAACAAGAATATCCCAAGGAAAGATAAATCTTTGGCTGTTTTATAACCAAATAATGTCATACATGCGAACATTAAAACTGCTAAAACCAAAGCCATCAATATAGATACAGGGCTTGATACTAAAATCATAGGTGTAATAACAATACCCATCAATACAGAGTATAAAAACAACAATAATTTTGCAGTTGATGGTTTCATAGAAAATGCACGAAATTGCGCCCAAAGTGATAGTCCAAGACCACCAAATGCGATAATATAATATGCGGCTGATAAACCACTGTTATGAATCAAAGCGGACCATCCGCCAGAAATCATCATGACGAAAGTTGTTAAAGCAGTTATTCCAACAGCGCCAGTCATTAAACCAAATATCTTTTTAAGATATAATTCAATTCCGCCACCAATTTTAGAAACAGATTTTTTTGTAACCATTTTTCTTCTCCATTTTGATATATCTAGAATATAATACACAGTGTTTAATAATTCAAGCGATAACCAAAAGATAATATAAAATTTTTATTTGTTAGGTATTGACAAATTGCGTTTTGTCAATTATAATAAAGGTGTAAATAAAAATTTAGGAGATAAAAAATGGCTTTTATACACAGTTATAGTGATGGTGTTGGAACATTAAAATTGATAACTAAAGAAGATATAGACACTTTAGAAGCTCGCGCACAAGCAAAAGAAGCGTCTGATTCCTTGGTTATGCAATATGTTCGTAATGAATTGAATCGTATTATAGAATCTGCAAAAGCATATGCAGATACAAAATATATTGCAAGATGTGCAGAAAATAACAAAAGATTAGCAGGTTCAAATCAAGAATTTAAAAATAAAACCAAAAAAATGTTAGATACATTGATAACAGAAGCCTCATTACAATGCCGTATTCAAAAAGGCAGTTTTGATTATAGTTCTATGACAAAATGTTTGGCTCCTGCATTCAAGAAAGCTTATGGTAAAAGTTTGTAATTTATTTTGTTGTTAAAAATCAAAGCCGCAAATTGCGGCTTTAATTTTTGGTTGAAAAAATAATAGTTTTAATAATAAAATAGGGTAAAAGGAATAAAAATGTCTATTGTTATAAATCCGATAAACCCTGTTGCTTTTTCTGTGTTTGGAATGCCTGTGCGCTGGTATGCTTTGGCGTATATTGCTGGTTTTGTTGCTGGGTATTATTTGTTCAAACATTTTACAAAACAAAAAGATACAGAAGTGCATTTTACAAATAAACAAATGGATGATTTTTGCACCTGTATAGTATTTGGGGTTATTCTTGGTGGGCGTTTAGGCTATGTGTTATTTTATAATTTGTCATATTTTATTGCTAATCCACTTGAGATATTTATGGTTTGGCGTGGTGGAATGAGTTTCCATGGCGGATTATTAGGTGTGATAATTGCAACTTTGCTATTCACAATGAAACAAAAATTTACAGATAAATCTTTACTGCGTAATACTTTTCATATTCTTGATTTGTTATCTGTAGTTGCGCCAATTGGTCTAGGATTGGGAAGAATTGCTAATTTTATAAATATGGAAGTTATGGGGCGTGTCACAGATTCTCCACTTGG
>JAGHTM010000097.1 GCA_018065345.1 Candidatus Enterousia merdequi
AAAGAACAAAAAGAAAATCAAATTGGAATATCTTTGCGAAGCAAGACAATACCAATAAATGAAATCGCAGAATCTCTTGGTGGAGGTGGTCATCCGTATGCGGCTGGCGCTGTTGTTCAAGATAGTTTGGAAAATGTTCGTCAAAAAATTATAGATTTATTCAGAGGTAAATAGATGAAAAAAATATTATTATCATTGTTTTTTGTTTTTAATATTTTTACTGCCAGTGCTTCTGTAGATAAAAATTTAATTGTTAGCGCAGAAAAATATTTAAATTCTATTTCTGGGCTTGATGGTGAATTTACACAAATTGCAAATGGTAAGCAAGAGCAGGGACATTTTTCTATGCTACGTCCTGGTCGTGTAAGATTGGATTATAAAAATGCACCAATTCAATTAATTTCAGATGGCAAAGATTTATATTTTTATGATAAATCTTTGGATCAAATTACAACTGTTCCTTTGACAAGTACGCCTGCTGGGATATTGGTTCGTAAAAAAATAGATTTGCAAAATGCGGATATCAAAGTCATAGAAACTTCAGATGATAAAAATACATTTTCTTTAAAGATGGTTTTACGTGACAAAGAAGGTTTGGGAAATATGTTGGTTGTGTTTGATAAAAAGCCAGTAAAATTAAATTCTTGGTCTGTCGTTGATGCTACATCAGCAACAACAGATGTTTCTTTTAATGGTTTAAAAACAAAAACAGATTTTGGTAAAAATTATTTTCAGTTATCACGTCATAAAACTGTATCAACAAATGGTGGCGATGATTTTTATGATTAAGGTTTTGTTATGTTCGGAATAAGTTGGACCGAATTTTTAGTAATTTTATTAGTGGCAATTTGTGTTGTGCCTGCTAAATATTGGCCGGATATTGCACGCTTTTTTGCTAAAATAGTTAAATTTATTAGAACTTTGGTATGGAAAGTGAGCGATTTTAGTGAAGAAATTCAACAACGCATAGAACTTGAGAAACCAATAGATGATTTGATTTCTGATACTGCAAATCATGTTTTCAAAGATGTTAAAATAACAAAAAAGAAAAAAACAAAACAAAAATGAAAATGACATTGATGCAACATTTCGCAGAATTAAGACGCAGAATATTATGGACATTGTGTGTCTTTGTTGTGGCTTTTTGTTTTGGTTGGATTGTATCACCGTATATTGAACAATTTTTAATAACGCCGTTGTTGAATATATGGAATGATGCAACACTTTTATATACAGGTTTAACAGATGGTTTGATGATACAATTTTCATTATCTACATTGGTTGCTTTGATTATAAGTATTCCTGTATTGCTTTGGCATATATGGGCGTATATGGCTCCTGGATTACATAAAAACGAAAAACAGTTTATTGTTCCGATATTTTTATTTTCGCCAATATTATTTATTGTTGGTGTTGCTTTCGCTTTTTATGTTTTGTTTCCGTTTGTTTTTGAATTTTTTATAAATATAAGCAAAACAGATTCTTTACCAATCGTGTTATTACCATCTGTAACTGGTTATCTTGCATTTTCAATTGGTTTATTAAAAATATTTGGATTGGCTTTTCAATTACCATTGGTACTTGTTGGATTAAATAAAATAGGTGTGCTTGAAAAAGAAACGGCAATAAAAAGTCGCAGATATGTAATAGTATTTGTATTTATATTGGCCGCAATGCTTACACCGCCGGATATTATATCTCAAATAGTATTGGCTGTTCCTATGTGGTTGCTTTTTGAGATAAGTTTATTATTTATGCGCAAATAAGTATAACTATTTTGTTTTGTTGTTTTTTTGTGATATAATTAAAACTGTGAGAATGTATAAAAGATATTTTGTTTTATCGTGTCTTGCTGCAATTTTGCTTTGCGCATGTGATTTACAACCTAAAATTGCATCTATTCCAGATAGTATAGGTATGTTTATCGAAGATAGATATCCGGCATTATTAGCAGACCCTGCAACCCAACCAGAAATCTATAATTCTGCAGCATCTGATTATGGCGTTTATGCGTCTCCTGAACTATATGGTTCGTATAAAAGTGATGATTACCTTTTGTATGCAAGTGTTGATGATTATGTATTAACTCCAGCGGTTACAAAAGTTGAAACCACGCCTATTATACAAACTATAAACCAAGAAGAAGATTATTTAGTTGTCCCGCTATACGGCGGAAATACTGTGCTTGATGAAATGGTAAGCCCAGAAACCCAAGATACAATTATTGTTGCCAAGGGTGACACAGTTTATTCTTTGGCACGTAAAAGTGGTATGAATGTTTCTGAATTTGCAAAAATAAATAATTTGCAAGAACCTTATACTTTATACATTGGCCAAAAATTACAGACAAGAAAATCAGCACAAAAAATAGAAGTGCCTAATATTATTTCTCAAGAAAAAGTTCAACAAATCAAACAAAACAAATCAGATGTTGCTCAAGAATATACAAAACCGAATAATACTAAACGTGTTGATTTACAAGAGATAACAGTTATCAAAGGGGATACTTTGTATTCTTTGTCTCGCCAATATGAAATACCTGTTAATGATTTGGCTGTATTAAATAAATTGACTACACCATTTACTCTTTCTGTTGGTCAAAAGATAAAAGTTCCAAAGTTAGATAAAGTTCAAACACGTTCTGCTTCAAAGACTGTTTATGAGTCCAAACAAAACATTGTTCAAACCAAAGAAGTGAAAAAGACAGAAACACCAAAAAAGATTTCTTCTAATCCACAACAGAAACTACCAAAAATTTCTGCACGTTCGTCTTCTAAATTTTCATGGCCTGTGCGTGGAACAATTTTGTCGGCTTATGGACCAAAAAAAGACGGCTTGGTTAATGATGGTATAAATATTTCTGCATCCAAAGGAACTTCGGTCAAAGCAGCAGAAAATGGTGTGGTTGCGTATGCTGGTAATGAAGTCAAAGGAATGGGAAATCTTGTAATTATTCAACATAGTGATGGTTGGATGACGGTATATGCGCATCTTGATTCTATGAATGTAAAACGTGGGAACAAAGTTTCTGTGGGACAAAAAATAGGGACGGTTGGAAAAACTGGTAAAGTTGATAAACCACAATTACATTTTGAAATACGTAAAGGTTCAAAAGCATATAATCCGACCCAGTATTTGAAGAAATGATACACTTAAAATCCCTTGATTTTCAAAGATTTTATTTTATAATCATTGACGATGAGTTTTTGGATGCATAGCTCAGTTGGTAGAGCAACTGACTCTTAATCAGTGGGTCCAGGGTTCGAGTCCCTGTGCGTCCACCAAAAATAAAACCGCCCGTTTGGGCGGT
>JAGHTM010000115.1 GCA_018065345.1 Candidatus Enterousia merdequi
CTTTCTGAATATTCATCATATACCCGATAATAATTTTCTTTTGCTTGTTGTAATGCAGCATTTGCTATGTTTTGACGAATTGTATTTGATAATTTTGGAAAACGAACTTTATTATCCTTGAACATATCTGTTACACCATCAACATGACGACCAGATATACAATATTGAACAAAATTATCTTGCTCTACAGAATCTATGACCCGATTTATATCGGCCTGTAATTGATTTAATTCACTTTTAATACGGTCTTTTTCTAATTCTGTAATTTCAACATCTTGTTCTTTGTCTAAAGCTTTTATATAAGTATCAACATCAATTAAACCATCGTTTGTAATTTCTATACTTTCCCATTTGATAACACCAGTAATAACACCAGCAAACGGCAATACTAGACCCAATTCTTCAGTTTTTGCATTTTTATTTCGGCCCAACTCATAATCTGAAATCTGGTCAACACTTCCACGACAATCAAACCATTTGAAACCTTTGGTTGAATCTGCTGAAGTTGTCGAATATTGGCAAACTTGATATCCCAAAGATTGTGCGCCTATTTTATTACCAAGCGCATATTGCGCACAAGACGTTGTATCACCACAAACTTTTGTCATAGCAGAATCTACTGCGGCCTCACAAGTAGCCAACATTTCATTATCAATATTCAATATCAAGCCTTCAACCATTTGAGCGACTTCATCATAAACTAAATCGCCTTTGACTTTTTCTTCGCCATAAACTTTTTGGCAACCCGGCAATTTATCATAAGGGCACATACGCATAATTATATTTGTGTCCAAACCAATACATTGTGAATAATCAGAGCCACATCTGTCTTCACTTTGCATACATTCTTTCATTTCTGTTGTGCAAGAATCAACACGCATAGCAGATAACTTTGCCAAAATGCTTGACCACAAAGTTGAATTTTCTGGATTATCATATGTGCCGCCAGTAGCCGCAAGACATGGTTCCAGTTCAACTTTGCAAAAAGATTTGACCATTTCTGGACGTGTTAAACACGCATCATAAGAAGTATTCCCGTCTATGTTTTCTTTACAAGCATTCACAAAACAATCAGATACTTTGTCCAAACAAGAATTTCTTATATTTTGTTCTGCCTTGGATTCTGCAATTTTAATTTGTATTCCAGAATTTCTTAAAAAAGCACCCCATACATCGTCTTTGACTTTCACACAATTATTCAACACATGTTCACAGATTAACTTTTTAGATTCCAACATATCCATTGTTGATTTAGCAATTATTATTGAAGAGTTTTCACCAGTTATAGCAACAGTATTTTTTACACCACCATAAATACTTTCTTTGCCCACAGTATCAACACAACCAGTAAAATCATTTCCACATTCTGCGGTTGTTTGCATACATTTTGTAAATTCAATCGTACATTCACCAAGATCGTATTTATTCGTTTCTTGATATTTTTCTAAAGCCGCATCACGAACAGATTTTTCTGCTGCTGCCAAAGTTGCACGACCTGCACGTCCCCTGTCTTTCAAAGCGTTTTCAAAAGCAGCACAATCAGATTTAACTTTTTGAGCGTATATATTTTTAATCAAAGTTAATTGTGATTTACATTCTGGAAGTTTTTCTGCACAAATTTGATGCATTTCGCTACGTAATTTATCACCGATAGAATCTTCTGTCACTTCCAAACCATCATCGTCGTCATCATCATCTTCATCATCTTCTATTCCAGATTGTGCGAACATTTCATTGACAGCATCACCAGATTTTATTTTATCAACAGTATCTGTTGCTAAATCCATAGATGCTTTTACATCTTTTTCAATTTGTTTTAATTGAATGTTCAAATCTTTGATTTGATTACTGCATTGGCAACGTCCACCAGAATCATTATCAATAATACATCCTGCATCCATACACGCATCATATTTTGTCTGACAATCCGAAGATGTTGCAGTTGATTCAGATACTTTCTTACCAACATTTACAACATTTTGTTTTGCTGCCGCACGTGCCACAGTTCTTTGCGCAGAAAAAGCAGGCATTACAAAAACTAATGCGAATACAACAGATAAAAATTTATATATTTGTTTCATTTTAATATTCTACTTCTGAACATGTTTCTGTTTCATCTTTCCAATTTTTACAATGATTAGATTTTAAAGTTTTGCACTCTTGAGTTCTTACACACTTTGTACAAATCATTTTATCTAAACTGAAAGTTGTAGTGACATGTATTTTATAATTCCACATAGATTCAGATGACCAACCAACAAGTTTTCCATCATTTCCATGGTCGCTTACTACTTTCTTTGTAGCCGAAGCGGTTTTACCACTTCCCTTCTTCTTCATTGAAGCGACAAAATCATCAGTATTAAAGTTAGCACGTTCACCTAAATCCATACATTTTTTACGTGCAATATCTTGTTCATCTAAATGCGCATTTTCTTTTTCAACTTCCGCATAACGTCTATCCAATTTAGCATTAGTATCAAAATATTCATCCATTATTTCTTCATTCTTTTTATTGTAATTATTTTGTACTGTTAAAAGAGCACCGTGAATAATTTGTGCACGAACCGATTGTGTTAAATTTGGAAACATTTGATTTTGTCCTTTGCCAATAACTTGCTGAAAACCATTATCACTTGTTAAACCATCCACCTGACGTCCTGTCATACAATATTGCACCTTTGGATCAGATTCAATCATAGCGATTGTATTTTTAATAGCATTACTAAGTGACCCTACTTCTGTTCTTATTTTATCTTTGACTTTAGGATCAACATTATATTCTTTACCTAAACTTTCTAAATAATCATCTCCCGAAGTTATTCCAGCATAATCAGGTAATATATCTATGTATTCCCAAAAAATTTGTCCGGTAACGACACCAAAAAATCTGTGTATATCATTTTTAGTCTTGGACAAATCAGAATTACGCACAGTTTTACCTAATTCTGTATCCATAATTTGTGAAATATCTTGTTTACAATTAACATATTCTCCGTTAACACGTTCACAATATTTTATTTCCAAAGTTCTTTCACCAACTTTATCTCTGACAATAAAATCATTACAATTTTCTTCATTACCACAATATTTTAACATTGCATCACTAACAGCTTTTTGACACGCATCATAAAGATTATTTGACACTCCTAACATTAAACCTTGGGACAATCTTGCCAATGTGTCTTCCACAGTCTCTTTATTTCCATCATATTCTTTATAACACGCAGTCAATTTATCTTGTGGACAAACATCAACAATATCATAATAATCAAGTCCAATACATTGAGATAAATCTTCACCACATCTATCTTTGTCTTGGATACAAGATTTAAATTCATTTGTGCATGCATCAACTCGCATTGCAGATAACTTTGCCAAAACCCCCTGCCACAATACAGACTTCAAAGGTTCTTCATACGAACCACCAGTTGCATTCAAACAAGGATCTAATTCAATTTTACAAAAAGATTTATAATTTTCAGGTCTGGACAAACACATATCATAAGAGCCATCTTCGTCATTTACATCAAAATGTTCACGACAAGATTTAGCAAAACATTCAGAAATATTTCCAATACAACTTGTCCGTAAATTATGTTCTGAATTTGATTCTGCTTGTTTAATAGCAAACACATTATCTTTCAAGAAAGTATTCCAGACATTATCTCTGACTTTTTCACAATTATCTAAAACATGATCACATAAAACTTTCTTTGACAACAAAGTATCCATTGTTGACGCATAAATTGCCGTAGAAGTTAAATCGCCTTCAATTAAAACTGTTGATTGGGTTAAATTATTATTTCCAGCAAGTCCAACACAACCAACAAAATCGTCACCACAACCACCTGTTGTTTTCATACAATCTCTAAATTCAATAGCACATTGACCAAGGTCATATTTATTTTCATTATTAAATTCTTCCAAAGCAGCACTTCGCACAGCTTTTTGTGCATCTGATAATTTTGCAAAAACTTCTGTATCTTTTTGTTTAATAGCATTTTCAAAAGCAGCACAATCAGATTTGATTTTTTGTGCATACATCATTTGAAACATTTCTGAAATATCTTTTGCTTTACATTTTGCTGGAGTTTGTTCCAAACACATTTTATCAGCTTCGATATACAATTCGTCACCATGTTTATTTGAAACATCATCCGTATCAACAAATTCTTCTTCATCGTCTTCTGGCTCTTGGGTCATAAACATAGCATCCCAATCTGCGCGCGACACACCAGTACTTTGAGAAACAGTTGGCTGTTTGGTTTTTGCTTTTTCTATATCAGACATAATGTCGTTTTCAACCTTGCCAAGTTTAACAAAATCAGCCCCATATTGTGCCATAGATTCTGCCTGTTCATCTTTGGCAAGCAATTCATCAAATTGTTTTGATAATTCAATATGTTTATTACTGCATTGACAACGCCCACCAGAAACATTATCAACGACACAAAAAGCATCCATACAAGAAAAATAAGAATCACTACATTCGCTATCAACCAAAGAATTTGTCCCAGCTTCCGTGATTTTAGTTCCACCAAAGACATCTTGTTGCTTACCAGATTTAGAAGCAGCATACAATCCAGATTGAAACACCAAAGCCAGCATTAAAAATACAATGACTTTTTTATGCATAAAAACTCTCTCCTATGTACCATGAATATTATATCACAAAATATGCATATATCACAATAAAAAATATTATATTTGAAAAAACCGCTGGATTTAAATTCCAGCGGTCAACATTAATTATAATTACCCAAGGTTGTTTGTTCTGCTTCTACAGCTGTTTCAGAAGCACCACCCTTCACCATGGTCTCTCTTGTTACAACAGGCATACTTGCTGTTATAGTACTTTTACTTTGTTCATAGAACTTATACGACATACCACAACCATTACGTCTGTATGTTGTTGTCACTATACTACATACACTTGTTGAAGAATCATATGTTGCAATAGTATCACTGTATTCTCTTCTACATCCATGAATATTAGGCGCACCATGTCTTTCTTCTTTTTTCTTACATGCCGCCTCATTATATTGATGTTGTTTTTGTTGATCCATAGCAATAAGTGTCGTTAATCTATCATTTATCGTATTGTTAACTTTTTCATAATCTTGTTCTATCACTTCAGCCGAAACAGTTTCAACAACACTCATCAAATTAGCCAAAGCCTCACTTGATATTTCTTCTCTAACACTATCTAATAAATTAGGATATCTTCCTGTTTGATTTGCGCTAACTTTTGTGCTATTATCTGCATCTTCTGAAATACCTTGAATCTGTCGTCCTGTCACACAAAATTCAACTTTTGGATCTTTAGACAATTGGTTCATTTTGGTATCCACAGCTTGTTCCAACATTCTTACCACAGTTTTTATTTCTTCTATATTTTGTTTGTCGTCTGGAACAGAGAAATATTGAATTTCTGTTTCTGGTTTCGACATTTTTCTTTTTCCGTTTACTACCATTGCTCTCTGTAATACAGTTTCTTTGGAATAATCAACATCTATAAATGACATATCTGGCTTTCCAACAAGCGTAGCTTGAACAAAACCTTTTATAATATCATCCGTTTTATTAACGGCATATACATCAGGATAACAAATCAAATTATCACCCACTGTGGTACCACCTGTCGCATCGGAGCTTAAATTCTTGTCTTTGCAAATTCTCATCGACATCAAATCTTTGATATTTCCTTCAGCAAATGAAATATTAGGACACATTTTTTCATCTCCACAAGTAGATTCCATTGCTTTTTTAACAGAATTTTGACAAATTTCGAGCATATTATTATCAATATTCAAAGCAATCGTTTGGGCAAATTCCATTAAATTTTTTCTTACTGTTTCTAGATTATATTCATCTTGACATGCTAATAATTTTTCTTCTGGACACAATTTTACAATGTCGTCTGTTGTTAATCCCAAACATCCAGAATAATCTGAACCACACGCTTCCTCTGCTGTTAAACATTCTTTTAATTCTTTTGTACATGCATTAACTTGCATAACTTTTAATCGAGCCTTAACACCTTTCCATAAAATATTGTCAGTAGCCCCTTTGTTTCTCATTATTGTTTCTGCTGTATCAGATGTATTAAAAGCTTTTAAACATGGATCAAGTTTAACTTTACACAAACCAGCAACCATTGAAGGATCTGATAAACACAAATCAAAATCATTACCATCTTGTTCTGGATCAAATTTTGCACCACACGCATCTTTAAAACAGTCTGCAACATCTGTTAAACAATTGGTTCT
>JAGHTM010000069.1 GCA_018065345.1 Candidatus Enterousia merdequi
AAGCAAGGGGAATTAAACGATGATATTACGAAATATATATGATGAATACAAAGACGTTCGCACAAAAAGCGAAGCATTTACAAAAGCTGTTCAAAATCATATAAAAGCCATAGATTCCAATGGAAATATGATAAATATGGATTTATTGAATTTGGATGATGTAGCATATGTATCTGGTGCTTGGCGTGTTCAGGTTGATTTTCCGTATAAAATTAGCAATATTCGCAAGCGAGATATGGTATTACTGGAAAAATTAAATCGTGTTGAAAATACATTGTTTGAATTTTGGTCTGCAAAGTTTGTTGGATATAATTGTTATGGGCCATTTGTATCAAAAAATGAAAAGCCAGATTGCATAGTTGCAAAATATGACACAGATAATGGTGCTTTTTGGGGATACGGTGAAACTTTGGAAAAAGCGCGTGCGTTTTTAGGACTTAAAGTATATGACGAATACAAAGAAGTAATAAACGCTATCGCATGTCGTCAAAAACTTAGGAAAAATAAATAATTTGAGTTTTGTGTTTTATCTGGTAAAATTACACTGACAACAAAAGAAATAAAGGAGAACGAAAAATGATATCATTAAAAGGAAGTCAAACAGAAAAAAATTTGTTGATTGCATTTGCTGGTGAATCCCAGGCTCGCAATCGTTATTCTTTCTTTGCGTCTGCTGCAAAAAAAGAAGGATACGAAGCAATCGCAAAAATATTTGAAGAAACAGCAGAACAAGAACGTGAACACGCATCACGTTTATTCAAATATTTA
The DNA here is from genome assembly GCA_018065345.1 of Candidatus Enterousia merdequi. GTDB lineage: Bacteria > Pseudomonadota > Alphaproteobacteria > Rs-D84 > Rs-D84 > Enterousia > Enterousia merdequi. Next base: position 769 of record JAGHTM010000069.1, read on the forward strand.
GAAGGTGGTGAATTAGAAATAACTGCTAAATTCCCTGCTGGAAAAATTGGTACAACACTTGAAAATTTACAAGCGGCTGCATTTGGCGAACACGAAGAAAATACAAATATGTATCCACAATTTGCTCAAATTGCCGCCCAAGAAGGTTTTACAGCAATCGCAGATGTTTTGAAAAACATTGGTTATGCAGAACGTTATCACGAATCACGTTATCGTGCTTTGGCAGAAGCAATAGAAAACGGCACATTATTCAAATCTGATAAAATTGTAATGTGGCGTTGCACAAACTGTGGTAATTGGCACATTGGAACTGAGGCTCCAAAAGTATGCCCAGCATGTTTACATACCCAAGGTTATTTTATAAGTGAAGGTATTGTGACACGTTGTGATACAAATGAAGGTTTTTGTGAATATACAACAAAAGATTAATTTGTATAAAAACATAAAAAACACCGTCAAAAACTATGACGGTGTTTTTTTATATAAAAAGTTATTGACCAAAAGTTGCGAATTATTGTAGGATATAATTCAAGAAAGGAACCTAAGGATAAACGTAATGTCGTGTAACCCGCAGACAACAAGTAGATTTCACAAGTGCTAACACAGTGAAATCGTTATGGTTGACGCGCAGGCATTAGCCGAGCGAATCCTACACACAAAGAGTGTTTGTATAAAAAAAGAGAGAATAAAAAAAGGACAAAACCGTGAAAGCCGCAGAAACCTACACACACACACACACACACACACACACACACACACACAGATAGATAGTGTTGCCAAGGATTTTTTTATAACCGACAAGTGCGTTCGCACTTGTCGGTTTAATTTTTGTATTAAATAAGATACAAGAATTAAACCGAGAATACAAAGGAATAAAAAAGAGATTCGAAAGGAAAAAAGAACAAAACAAAAAGAAAGGAAGAGAAATGAAAAAATATTTATATATGTTGATGATGTCTGTTTTTGCAACTGTCCCTGTGATTGCAGAAACAGTAGATGGTGCACCGTCAGACGGTTATTATGAACCAGATATGATTTATTCTGGTGCTGCAACAAATGACAACCTTGGTGCGTATGAAGGAACTGTAGATGCGACAGCAGAATACGATATAAACAAATATCCAATATCTGCGGGATATTATTTACAAAAAGATTCAACCGAAGCAACACAATG
>JAGHTM010000068.1 GCA_018065345.1 Candidatus Enterousia merdequi
CAGCCAAACGTTTGCGACCGCATGCACGACGACGGTTCAATACGTCACGTCCGCTTTTAGTAGCCATTTTTTCACGAAATCCGTGTGTTTTTACACGACGTGTTTTAGATGGTTGATATGTTCTTTTTGTTGCCATTGTTAAATCCTTTTGCTTCGCCTATTTAATCATATGTTTTTATAAAACGCAACTATTTTATTTACTTTTTACTAAACCAAGTTTTTTTAGGCCTTCTAAAAACAAATACCACGCAAATATCGCAGCAAATAAATTCCAAAATGGTAAAAATATATTTGATGTCTTCATTTTTGTTTCCTGTTTGTTTTCTTGATATTATTATAATACCTAAAATCGTTTTGTCAATGTTTTGTATCGAATATTTATTGTTGAAAAAAATTGTGTTTTTTGTGCTTTATTTCTTGACCGAAACACTAATTTTTTGCTATGTTTTCCGTATTGGAAACTAAGGGAAAAAGTAATGTCTGAAATAAATGAATTAAATAATGAAATTAACGAAATCAAAGTTCCTCAATCACCGATTGAACACGAAATGCGGACATCGTTTTTGGACTATGCTATGTCTGTTATTGTGGACCGTGCTTTGCCAGATGTAAGAGATGGATGTAAGCCTGTGCATCGTCGTATTTTGTATGTTATGAATGAAGTTGCGCCTGCTACAAAGTCAACTGTGAAATCTGCACGTATCGTTGGTGATGTTATGGGACGTTATCACCCGCACGGAGATTCTTCAATTTATGAAGCAATGGCGCGTATGGCACAAGATTTTTCGATGGGCGAAATGTTGGTCCAAGGTCAAGGTAACTTTGGTTCTCGTGATGGTGATAAGCCTGCGGCTATGCGTTATACAGAAGCACGCCTTTCAAAACTTGGTGCATCATTGATGGACGATTTGGACAAAGATACTGTTGATTGGCAACCTAACTTTGATGGAACTTTGCAAGAACCAATTGTTTTGCCAACTAAATTCCCTAATTTCTTGGTCAATGGTGGTTCTGGTATTGCTGTGGGTATGGCTACTAATGTTCCAACATATAATCTTGGTGAAGTTTGTAACGGTATTTTGTCGATTCTTGATAACAAAGATATTTCTGATGACGAATTGTTTTCTATCATTCCTGGACCAGATTTCCCAACAGGTGGAATTATAATGGGACATGCAGGTGCTTATAAAGCACATACAACTGGTCGTGGCTCTATAATCGTTCGTTCTAAAACTCATTTTGAAAATGTTCATGACCATCAAGCAATTATCGTTGATGAATTGCCTTACCAGGTAAATAAATCACAACTTATTATCAAAATTGCCGAAATGGTCAAAGATAAACGTATCGAAGGTATTTCTGATATTCGTGATGAATCATCAAAAGAAGGTTTGCGTGTAATTATTGAATTAAAACGCGATGTTATGCCAGAAGTTGTTTTGAACTATTTATTCCAATATACAGAAATGCAATCTAATTTCCCTGTGAATATGATGGCATTAAATCGTGGCCGTCCAATGTTGTTCACGATTCGCTCTGTGCTTGATTCTTTTATAGAATTCCGTGAAGAAGTTATTCGTCGTCGAACAATATTTGATTTGAACAAAGCGCGTAATCGTGCTCATACTTTGCTTGGGTTGTCTGTGGCTTGTGGTAATCTGGATGAAGTTATCAAATTGATAAAAGAATCTGCAAACCCAGATGATGCACGTAATGCTTTGATTTCTCGTGGGTGGGCTGCATCTGATATTGAATCATATATCAATTTAATTGACGATCCAAACACAGAATACAAAGACGGTATGTTCTATATGAGTGAAGATCAAGCAAAAGCAATACTTGAATTGCAATTACATCGCTTGACTGGATTGGAACGCGATAAAATTCATGATGATTTGACAGAATTGGGTGCGACTATTAAAGATTTGCTGGCAATTCTTAGCAGTCATGAACGCATAGTTCAAATTATTCGTGAAGAAACAACTGCTGTTCGTGATAATTGGTCTCAACCACGTCGTAGTGAAATTTCTGATGCGGAAATTGATATTGATGTTGAAGATTTGATTGCACGTGAAGACATGGTTGTTACTGTTTCTAATACCGGATATATCAAACGTGTTGCGCTGGATACATATCGCGCACAAAAACGTGGTGGCAAAGGCCGTAATGCAATGACAACCAAAGAAGATGATTATGTTGTAAATGTGTTTGTTGCAAATACTCATACACCATTGTTGTTCTTCTCGTCCAAAGGTTTATGCTATAAATTAAAGACATACAAATTGCCAGAAGCAACTGCTGCAGGTAAAGGACGTCCATTGGTTAATTTATTACCTTTGAGTGAAGGCGAAACAATAACTGCTATATTGCCAGTTCCAGAAGATGAAGTTAAACGTGTTGCAGAATCTGGAATGGAACATTTCTTGATGTTTGTGACAGCATCTGGCACAGTTCGCAGAAATCGTATGTCTGATTTTGATTCTATACGTGCAAACGGAAAAATCGCTATGAAACTAGACGAAGGCGATTCTTTGATTTCTGTATTACCTTGCACGGAAAACCAAGATGTATTCTTGTCAACTTATCGTGGCCGTTGCATAAGATTTGCTGTTCCAGAAATTCGTATCTTTGCAGGACGTAATTCAACTGGTGTTCGTGGGCTTTCTTTACAAAAAGACGACCATATTATCGGTATGGCTATGTTGAATCATGGTGAATCTGATTCTGTTGTTCGTGCTGCGTATGTAAAACAAAGTCGTGCTTTGCGCCGTGCTGAAACTGGTATAGAAGAAGAAGCAGATGCCGAAGAAGAAAACACAACTTTGGTTTTAAGTGATGAACAAATGGCAAAGATGGCATTAAAAGAAGAATTCATTTTAACTGTATCTGAAAATGGATTTGGAAAACGCACTTCTTCGTATGAATATCGTTTGACTCATCGTGGTGGTAATGGATTTACTAACATTAAATTAGGTGGTAAAAATACTGCTGTGGCTGGTTCGTTCCCTGTAAATGATAATCAAGATATTATCATGGTGACAAATGGTGGTAAGATTATCAGAACACCAATCAAAGATGTTAGAATTGCTGGTCGCTCAACTGCTGGTGTCACATTGTTTAGAACAGCCGAAGGCGAAAAAGTTGTGTCTGCAATCGCTATCGATCACGAAGAAGAAAGCGAAGAAGTTACAACAACAGAAAACGTTGAAAACGCAGAATAAAAAATAATAGTGCTGGTATAAAAATGGAAAACAAAAATGAATATTTTGTTCCAATAAACGAAGTCGCAAAACGACTTGGTGTGCCAGCACATACTTTGCGTTATTGGGAAAAACAATTCCCTGGTGCAATTCGTCCTGTGACAGGTGCTGGAAATCGTCGTTATTATCGTCAAGATACAATTCAAAAAATTGAAACAATTAAATCATTACTTTATGATAAAGGAATGACGATAAACGGTGTCAAAAAAGTTTTACATAATGGAACTTTGGATAGTGAAACAGCCGATATAAAACCAACAATAATCGTGCCACAAAATTTACCAAAAAAGCCGGTAAATGCCGGTGAAATTGATGAAGCAATAGATTTGCTTAATCGCGCAAAAATGTTGTTAGATTAAATATTAAAAATATATCAAAAACACCGGCAAATGCCGGTGTTTTTTATTCTTGGCAGTCCCAATGGGAATCGAACCCATATTGCCAGAATGAGAATCTGATGTCCTAACCTTTAGACGATGGGACCTTTTGGTTTCTATCTTATAGTATTTTTTTTATAAAATCTATATAAAAT
>JAGHTM010000042.1 GCA_018065345.1 Candidatus Enterousia merdequi
TTTTTGATGATTTTTTGGTGTTTTTTAATGATTTTTGGCATCAAAATCATAAAAAATACATAAAAAACACTAATTTTGGTTTAGAGCGACTTGAACATATAAATATATGAATAAATAAAATTTTGAACGTCAGAAAAGGGTGGTTTTTATAAAAAACATGCCCAAACAGAGAAAAAACACAAAAAATCACAATAAATTAAATATAAAGTAAAAACAAAAACTTAAAAAATTTTTATAACAAAATAATTTAATAAAAAATATTTTTCAAAAAAATTATCAACTTTTATGATAAAAATCATAAAAATAAAATCGTTTTAATAACAATTAAGAACCAATTCGCATAATTATACACAAAATATCCACAAGCCACATTATCTGCACCACAAATAATATAACTATACATAATATACATTATGCGCTTTTTATATATTACTATTTTAACCGCTCCCCCGCAGATTTCTGCGCTTTAATAAAAAACAGACCTTTTTATCAAGGTCTGTCTATAAAATTATTATAAATTATATGTTTTATATCATATATTATTTCAATTTTACTGTTTTCTTAGCAACTTTTGCTATTTTTCCAACTTTGCCTTTCAAAGTTTTTAAACCTTTTGCTAAATCGGTTTCGCCTACTTCTTCTATTTTTTCTGGTTTCACAGCACTACAGCAATATGGGCATTTTGTAGCAGATTTGCTGATATTCTGCGTACAATATGGACATGCACGAGTTGTCACAGGCGCTTTGCTGCGGACAGAATTAGATATTTTTACAACAATAAATATTGCCAACATCGTTATAAAGAAACTGATTATAGAATTCAAAAAAACACCTAAATTCAATGTGGTAGCACCAGCTGCTTGGGCTGCTTGGATTGTTGTATAATGCGCACCAGGTTCACCACCACCAATTACAAAGAACCATTGTGAAAAATCTACACCACCAATCATCATTCCAACTGGTGGCATAATAATATCTTTAACCAAAGAATTCACCACGCTTGTCATTACAGACCCAACGATAATACCGACAGCCATATCGATAGCGCTACCTTTGTTAATAAAAGCCTTAAATTCATCTAAAAGTTTCATTTTGTTTCTCCTTTGTTTTTATTTTTGTAGTTTTCTATTGCAGATAAAACTTTGCTCAAAGTTTTATGAATATTTTCGTCACGTGTTTCAACTGTAATATCTGCCAAAGCATACGTATCATAACGTTCTTTGATTAGTTGAGCCAATATTTGACGAGAATCTGTGTTTAATAACTGAGGACGGGTATGACGAAAATTTGTCCTTTTTACAAGGAGTTCCAAGTCGGCTTTTAACCAAATTGTTAACGCTTTTCCAAGAACGGTTTGCCGAACAGAATCTGTTATAAAAGCACCTTCACCAGTAGAGATAACCTTTATCAAAGGTGGTGTTTCAATGATGCGTTCTATGACTTTTTCTTCAACACGTCTGAATTCTTGTTCGCCATACAAAGAAAAAATATCCACTACGCTGCACCCTGCTGCCTTTTCAATTTCTTTATCAGAATCTACAAAAGGTATTTTTAACGTTCGCGCAAGCGCACGACCGATACTGGTTTTTCCAGCCCCCATCAAGCCAACCATTACTATTGGCTTGTCCAAAGTTATTTGTTTTTTATTTCTCATGCCGTCTATTTTATACAAAAACAAAAATTATGACAATAAAAAATTAAACACTTTTTAATCCAAAGCAGCCAATCTTTCCAATTGGTCAGCAGAAATCAAAGCATCAATCATTTCATCAAGTCCTTCGCCGCCAGCCAAAATATCGTCTAATTTATACAAAGTCAATTTTATACGATGATCTGTGACACGTTGTTCTGGGAAATTATAAGTTCTTATTTTTTCACTTCTATCACCAGAACCAACCATACTGCGACGAGATGCATTTGAAGCATTCATTTGTTCGTTTCTTTGTTTTTCATACAATCTTGAACGTAAAACCGCCATAGCAGTTGCTTTGTTCTGTAATTGAGAACGTTCATTTTGACAAGTCACAACTATCCCAGTCGGAAAATGAGTTATACGAATCGCAGAATCTGTTTTATTAACATGCTGGCCACCTGCCCCTGAAGCACGGAAAATATCTATACGAATATCTTTTTCATCTATGACAACGTCAATATCTTTTGCTTCTGGCATAACGGCGACAGATGCAGCAGATGTATGAATTCGACC
>JAGHTM010000139.1 GCA_018065345.1 Candidatus Enterousia merdequi
GCATACCCAAGATTAGTTATTGCGCGTTCATAAGAATATTGTAATTTATTTACAGATTGAATTGCTTGTTCATATACAGTCTGCGATTTTTCCATTTCTGCGCGTGAAATAAAGCCATCGTTATACAAACTTTGATTTCTTTCAAATTCACTTTTCGCATATTTCAATTCTGATTTAGCAGATTCAAGTGATGCACGCGATTCATCTACTGTCGATTGTAATACCGAAGGTTCTATTTTTAATAAAATATCTCCTTTTTTAACCCGACTGTTATAATCAACAAAAATATCTTCGATTGTTCCAGAAACCTGAGAACCGACATTGACAGTATTCACTGGTTGTATTTCGCCACTTGCTGTGACAACTTGTGTAATATTACCACGCACAACATCCATTGTTATATAACCATGTTTTTTAGCAGCCCCCGGACACAGCCACCAACAAAGCAAGCCACAAATTATCAAAACGCCAATTACCCACCAAATATTGCGCCAAATCCATTTGAAAAATCTTTTTATAAAAGGTGTTTTTTTAACAATTTCATTTTCCATCTTATTTCCTGTGGCAAAAGTAATCAAAGCATACATAAATAATACCTTGTTTTAACCCTAAAAAAAATCGGAACAAATTCATTTTTTATATTTGAAATTTTTATGTTGAAATATATTTATTTTTTGCCTAAGATAGCAACACGTAAAGGCCAGGTGGCAGAGTGGTTATGCAGAGGACTGCAAATCCTTGGATGCCGGTTCGATTCCGACCCTGGCCTCCAATTTCAAGATGATAAAACAAATAACTCTTACTGATTTTCGCAACCACACATCTTCAAGAATCAAAATTGATAATGAAAAAAATATTATTATAACCGGCGAAAACGGTGCTGGAAAAACAGCCGTTTTAGAAGCCGTTTCTTTGCTTGGTGGCGAAAAAGGACTTCGTGGTGTTGATATTCAAATGTTATCAAGATTTGATGGCAATGGTGGTTTTTCTGTATTTGCAACAACCGAAGATGAAAGTGATATTTGCGTATTCTTAAATTCTGGCGACAACAATCGTCATGCAAAAATAGACAATGAAAATGTTGCACTGTCTGAATTGGCAAAAAAATTACGTATCGTATGGCTTACCCCAAAAGAAGACAGAATATTTGTAGAATCATCAGCAGACAGGCGTGTTTTTTTTGACAGACTTGCCGCTTCTTTTGAACCATCACATATTGGAAGAATATCACGACTTAATAAATTGATGTCTGAACGGGGTGGGGCAATCAAAAACGGCGGCGATAAAAATTGGCTTGATGCTTTGGATAAACAAATTGCTGCAACTTCTGTTTCTGTGGCTGCCGGCCGCATAAGATATGCTTCTGAAATAAATTATTTTTTTGAAAATGGTGCTGTATCCGTAAATGGTTTTGTTGAAAAATTATTGATTGAAAATAACGATGCTTTGGCAGAACAAAAATATTTTGAATATCTGCAAAACAATCGTGATTTAATTGGCGATAAAATGATCATAGATGGTGTTCATAAATCTGATTTTGGTGTGTTTAATAAAAAATTAAATTTACCATCTGAAATAACATCAACCGGCCAACAAAAGGCTATTTTAATAGATTTAATTTTAGCACATGCAAAACTTATTCATATAAAGACAGGTCAAAAACCTTTGATTTTACTGGACGAAGCAGTTGCCCACCTTGACAGCACCGCACGATTAAAATTATTCCAAGATTTGAATGATTCTGATGCGCAAGTTTGGGCCACAGGCATAGATATAAATATATTTAAAAATATTCCAAACGCTTTATTTGTTACTTGCCAAAACGGCAGAATAAGTAATATAGTTACTTCAACAAACGGACAATAAAATGGCAAAAATAAACTATCAAGAATTATTAGACAACGCATTAAAAGGCGTAGTCAAAGAAGCACTGATTCACGCGCAATTTAACGGTCTTGGCGATGATGCAGGATTTTTTATAACTTTCAAAACACGCGACCCTGGGGTTGTGTTGCCAGATTTCTTGCGTATGCGTTATCCTGATATTATGACCATAGTATTACAATATTCATACAGCAATTTAAATGTATCAGACAAAGAATTTGGTGTTCAATTGACATTTGATGGACGTCCATTTTTTATACGTGTTCCATTTTCTGCTTTGGTTGAATTCAAAGACCCATCAACAGAGTTTATGTTGTCGTTTCAACCAAAACAACCACAATCTGCAAATAACGAAACAAACATCGAATTACCACTGGAAGAAAAACCAGGAACTGTCCCAGA
>JAGHTM010000047.1 GCA_018065345.1 Candidatus Enterousia merdequi
CTCTACAACCAATTATTTCGTATCGTGTGTCACAAAATAATTGGTGGAGCTGATGAGATTCGAACTCACGACCTCTGCATTGCGAACGCAGCGCTCTACCACCTGAGCTACAACCCCAAAAGCTCTCTTTTTAAACATATGGTGGGCATAAGAAGATTTGAACTTCCAAGGTATCGCTACCACCAGTACCTGAAACTAGCGCGTCTACCAATTCCGCCATATGCCCTTTAAAAAGCACAGTAAATAATAACTTAAAATAATTTCTTTTGCAACAAGAAAAATAAAAAAATTCAAAAAAAATAATTCAAATTATTTGTTATTTTGCTTGCTCTAATGCACTAAAATTTGTTAAAATTGATGCAGAGATGAAGAAAATTTTGTCGTTTATTTTCGGTATTATTGTCTGCTTTGACATTGCGGACGCTGCTGAACGTGGTGAAAACACTGTTACACGTGGAAAAACCACGAATGTTGTGACAAATTCAAAAGCTGTTCGTTCTGTCCAATCTCGGCAAGCAACAAATCCTGTTGTTAAACCAAGGGTTGCTAAATCTGTATCTGTCTTGACACCACGCAATACAACTAATAATGCACAAATACGCAGTGCAACACGAACTTCGACTACACAAAAAAATATATCTGCACGCGCAGCAGCAACCACGCAAACAACAAAAACATCAGAAACAAAAATAGGTGCTGCGTATGAACAGTGTAAAACCGCTTTTTTTACATGTATGGATCAATTTTGTGAATTAAAAAATGACAGCTTCAGAAGATGTTCTTGTAGTGATAGAATTTTTGATTTCCAAGAAATTTCTTCCGTATATCAACAAGCAAGTGAAAAACTTACTGAATTTTCTGAAAAATTAGATGTTGTCGGCATGTCAAAAGAACAAGCAATTGCTATGAAAACTGCATCCGAAGGCGAAGATGCTTTGACAGAAGACAAATCTGCATCAAAGCAATTATTACAAGCAATTATGAATTCTATCAAAGGTGGTGATACCAATGTTGGTGGCAAATACCAAGCATTGAATAGTGTCAATATCGGTTCAGATACTGCTAACGCTTTTGGTATGGACGATTCCGGTCAAATAATTGCTTCTTATAACGGCTCAACTTTGTACAAAGCTGTATATCCAAAATGTAAAAATGCTGTCAAAGAAGATTGTAATAACGCATCACTCCAACGTGCTATAAATGCATATTTAATGCTTATAGAACAAGACTGTAATACAGTAGAAACAGCGTTAAAGCAGCAACAAAAAACATTAAACGCATCTACACATCAAAGCAGCGCTATGCTTGATTTAGCACGCGTTGAAAATCGTCAAAAACATAATTCCGACGAAATATCTACTTGTCTTAACAATGTTGAGCAAGCAATACTTAGTGAAGAAGTTTGTGGCTCTGGCTATCATAAATGTCTTGATTATGGTCAATTTATAGATGTTTCAACTGGTGCGCCAATCACTGGTGTTACAGATTTTTATAAACTGGCTGATTTGCTAACATTTAATTCAAGCAAAGATATCCAAGATCAACAATTATCAAAAATTCAAAATAATAAAACTTTTGTCCAATTCTTTGAAAATAAAACAAAAAAATTTGCAAAAGAACCTCTTGATAAATGTACAGAAAACGCAGATTTTGTATGGTCTCAATATCTGGACAAAGCATTGATAGATATCCACTATGCGCAACAAGATAAAGTAAAAACAATTAAAGAAAGTTGTGTAGATTTGGTTTCAGAATGTTATGACAATCAAGGAACTTCTATTGCAAACGCTATGGCAAATTTAAC
>JAGHTM010000111.1 GCA_018065345.1 Candidatus Enterousia merdequi
TTATTCTATATTTCTTCTTGCAAAAAGTCAAATATTTTTGCTAATCTTCATTTCATAGAACATTCTTAAGGAGTTTTTATCATGGATTATCCAATCTTAAAATCAGAAGCAGAACAAAAAACAGCTCAAACACTTGAAGTATTACAAAATGAATTCGCAGGATTACGCACTGGTCGCGCTTCCGTTCATTTATTAGACAGTATCAAAGTTCCAGTTTATGGCTCTGAAATGCCTTTGAATCAAGTTGCAACTGTTTCAACTCCAGACACACAAACATTGTCTGTCACAGTATGGGATATAAATAATGCACCTGCTGTGGAAAAAGCGATTCGTGATTCTGGACTTGGACTAAATCCAAATACTGCCGGTGGTGTTATAAGATTGAATTTGCCACCACTTACAGAAGAACGCCGTCGCGAATTGACGAAAGTTGCTGGAAAATACGCTGAAGAAGCAAAAATTTCTATGCGTAATATTCGCCAAGATGTTATGGGTAAAATTAAACGTGCTGTGACAGACAAAGAAATATCTGAAGACGATCAACACAAATACGAAGAAGATATTCAAAAAGTATTTGAAAATCGCGCTAACGAAGTTGATGCAATGCTTAAACAAAAAGAAACAGATATTATGTCTATCTAATTTTTTTAAGGGAACAAAACATGTTTAATTTATTCAAAAAGAAAGCAACAAAACCAATTGTGAAAATACCACAACACATTGCTTTTATTTGTGATGGAAATCGCAGATGGGCTGAAAAGCGTGGATTACCACCTTTGATGGGACACAAGGCTGGAATTTCTAATTTTGAAAAACTGGTTGATTGGTTTATGGAACGTGGTGTTTCAACTATTTCTTTTTATATTTTTTCAACAGAAAACTGGAACAGAACAAAAGAAGAAATAGATTTCTTGATGGATTTGTTCTATACAGAAATAAATAAAAATATGAAACACGCGTTGGAAAGGAACCTTCGCTATCGTGTTGTTGGTTCTCGTGAAAAATTACCAAAAAAACTTGCAAATTTATGCGATAAATTGGAAAAAGCAACTGCTGAAAACACTGGTGGAACTGTTGTATTTGCATTAAATTATGGCGGACAAGATGAAATTATTCGCGCTGTGAATGCTGCAATTGAAAATGGTGAAAAAGTTGATAAAGATACTTTTGAAACATTTATGGATACAGGTGATTTATTACCTGTAGATTTAATGGTTCGCACAAGTAATGAATGCAGAATTTCTAATTTCTTGCTTTGGAAATTGGCATATGCAGAATTATTATTTATTCCAGAACATTGGCCAGAATTGGTTAAATCTGAAAAATTATGGCACTATGTTTTGGAAGAATATCAAAAACGTGATCGTCGCTTTGGCGGTGGCAAAAAGAAAAATTATTCGGGTAAACAAAAATGAAAATGTCTGAACTTTCTAATACATCTTTGCGTTTTATAACATCTGGTGTAATGCTGGGTGTCTTGGCTATCGTTATAGCATTGGAACATTTTTTTCCATCTATTCACGCTGTTCGCTGGCTAAGTGTTCTTGTCGTATTTGGAGCTATGTTTGAAACATTAAAATGTTTTAAGCAGTCAGACAGCGAAACATTCAACCAACATAGTTTTTATTTCATATCATTTTTTGCGTGGTTGATATTGATGTTGATATCTGCTTACGTTGTTGGAACACGTCCTTGGATAATGTTATGGTTATTACTGATTATTGTTGGCGCTGATGTTGGTGGTTGGTGCTTTGGAAAACTTTTTGGTGGTGACAAAATGTGGGAAAAATTATCAGAACACAAAACATGGTCTGGTCAAATTGGCGGAATATTATGCGGAACAATTATGTCTGTTTTGTTCTTTTTATATATAAAACCATTCGGCAACGATATTGTTTTCGCTATATTGATGGGAATAAGTATGTCTTTATTATCTCAATATGGTGATTTAACTGCAAGTTTTATTAAACGAAAATTAAACATTAAAGATTTTGGAACTTTATTACCAGGTCATGGTGGTATTTTGGACAGATTTGACGGCTGGATTTACATATTACCATTGATGTGGTTTTTCATAGGATAAGGGGAAATTATTATGCACACTATTTTGACTATTGTTGCTCTTTTAATTGTTCTTGGGGTTGTAGTATTTGTTCACGAAGCAGGTCATTTTATGGCCGCACGTTGGGCTGGTGTGCGCGTTGATGCTTTTTCTATTGGTTTTGGGCCTGCAATCATAAAATGGCATGACAAACATAATACTGTATGGAAATTGTGTTGTTTACCTCTTGGTGGATATGTTTCTATATATGGCCAAGAAGATATGTTTAACCGCAAAAAATATAAAAGTTTACCAAAAGAAAAAAAAGTTGGGCATTATCTTTCTGTTCCTGCATGGAAACAATTTATAATTATTGCGGCTGGTGTTTTTATGAATTTTGTTTTGGCATGGGGAATTTATTCTGCTGATTTTATGTTCCGTCCAAGAAATATTCAATTACCTGTTGTTGGACAAGTTATTCGTGACAGCGTTGCCTTCAAAGCAGGAATCAAGGCTGGTGATACTATCGTAAAAATTGATAACAGTCATGTTGAAAACTGGGGTGAATTGATAATTGCAAAAGAACTAGCAGACAAACACGATGCAAATGTTCTTATTAAACGCAACAACAAAATGTTAAATGTGAAATTAGTACCTGCAGAACGTTGGGGACTGATTGCAGATGGCGGACAAACAATATTCCGCAAGAAAGGATTTTTTGGTTCTTTGTATTCTGGACTTCGTGAAACATATCATCAATCTAAAACTTTGTTGGTTGTATTGAAACAAATTATCACAGGCGAACGTTCTTCTAAACAACTGGGCTCATTTATCACTATTGCGCAAGTTTCTGGTCACGCATTAGAAGCAGGATTCTTTATATTCTTGTCTATTATTGCTTTGATATCTGTGAACTTAGCCGTTGTAAATTTACTTCCATTGCCAGTATTAGATGGTGGTTATTTGTTGATATTGATTATAGAAGCAATTACCCGTAGAAAACTTGGTGGCAAAGCAATGGAATATTGTATTTTATTCGGCTGGATTTTAATTGCATTGCTGTTTGCTTTTACTATGTGGAACGATATAGCGCGAGTATTTATAAAATAAAAAATATAAATTATGTCATATACAGATTTGATATTAAGAGAG
>JAGHTM010000001.1 GCA_018065345.1 Candidatus Enterousia merdequi
AGCACTCAACCAAAAGTATTAAAACAAAAATTGATATTATCAAAGAAACGCAGTTTGCCAAATGGTGATGCTAATCCACAACTTATGGATTTCAATGATCCTGCTAAATATCTTAATACAGAACCAGCATGGTATGCAATTATGGTTGTTCAACATAATTCTTTGTCTGAATTTGTTGGTCCTGGGAAAAATAATACTTTGTCTATGAAATATCTTGATGAACACATAGATGAAATATATCCACATGGTTATTATTGCACCAGTAAAACTGCTATTGCAAACGACAAAGACACTATCAATCAAGTTGTGCACAAAGTTGTAGATATAGAAGACGATTCTAATGATTATTATGTTGCTGGTGATAAAAATCTTGAATGGATAATGTATGCAGAAATTGCTGCTGATGTCATACTTACTGTTGTTACTATGGGTGGGGGTGCTTTTATCAGTGGTTCATTAAAAGGTATACGTGCAACTAAAACAGGCCTTAGATTAACAAAAAACATGAACAAATTAAAAAAATTCAGAAATGTAGAAAAATACATAAAATCAACCGAACAAATTGAAAATATTAACCGTTACCAAAAAATTTTGAAAGATTTTGAAAAGGCTCAAAAGTCTGGGAAAGATGTTTCTAAATTAGAAAAAGAATTACAAGAAACTTTCAAAATGATAAATCGCGCAGACAAAAATATAACAGAAGTTGCACTTAAAGACCCTGACAAAGCCGCAGATATATTAAAAGTTTTAAATAAAAACATAGACGATGTGACCGATGTTTCAAAACAATTAAAAGAACAAAGAAATCTATTAAACGAAGCGCGTAAAAAAGCGGATCCGCACAAAATCAAAGATTATGATAACGCATTAAAAGAAATAGAAACTTTGCGTGATGCACAGACTAACGGCACAACTATAAGCAGAATCAAAGACCCCGCAAAAAAAGCCCAAGCAGTTGAAAAATATAATGAACAACAAAAGCGAATTGAAGAATTAGAAAAAATCTTAAAAGATTATGAAAATTCTTCTAGTTTGGGCGATTATCCAAAACTGAAAAATGAAGTTGATAATTTAGAAAGTGTTGAAAAATATATTAAACAATCTGAAGAATTGGAAGGTATTTTGAAATATCATAACAGTTTGAACGCTTTCCGTCGCCCACAAACCGGTAACATCATTACACGAAATCTTAAAAAAATAGGGGCTGGAATAAAATCTATACGCGCTGCAAAAGATGGAGCAAAAGCTATGACAAAAGCAGGAAATGTTGCACGTGCAGGAATGTCTTCAAAATCTGCAAAAATAAAAAGTTGGTTGATGGACAATACTTTGAAACATGGCGCACGTCTTGGTATGGCAACAAATAAAATTGGTGAAGTATACGGATTGGTCACAGTTGCAAAATTCCTTGGTGATATGTACGACCAAACATCTAATACTTCTTCTGAATTTTCAAACGGAATTGAATTTAAGCCTTTTTGTTTATTGTCTGCAGATGATTTAGAAGGTCAAGAAAATGTGGTAAATTACGGTATGTGGCTTATGTGGGTTGGTAATTCTACTGACGAAAATGACGATGATGCGGCTTATTTGCAAGCCATGGATTTTGCATCTAAATTCTATTATCAACTTGATGAATTCCAAGATGAAAACACACCAAATTGTAATGTTGATATTTATGTCGT